>JBKGYI010000135.1:0-4831 GCA_046546195.1 bacterium
TAACTGCTAAGGTTAAGTGTTTTGTATACGCTCGGCCAGGCTTTGATCGGCGGTGAATATCCAGAGCAGGTGTTTGGCCCGGGAGGCGCCGGTGTAGTATTCCAGGCCGCATTTTTCTTTGCACTCGGGGATCACCAGCAGCACGACATCGGCTTCCAGTCCTTTGAAGGATTTAATAGTTGACCAGAGGACCTGGTTTCTATTGCCGCCGCTGGTTTTTACGATACGATAATTGCCCAGTTTGTCCACTTCCGCCAGCGGGGAGTTTGATTTGCTGTGGCGGGTTAAAATAACAGTATTGTCTTGATCGACATCCTCTTCGTTAAACAGCCTGTGCACAGCCCGGCGCATAAGATCGGGAATTTCAGCTTCGCTTTCGGCAAGATCAACCCGCACCGGCTCGCCCGGCGGGCCATGGTCGACCTTCTGATCTATATCCCCCAGTTGAAGCGAAACCTCGCTAACGTTGCGCGTATTGCGGACGTTTTCATTGAGAGGATAGAAATTGCGGGCCCACTCCTCGAGCCAGCCCGGCACCTCACCGTAAATCGACTGATTGGGATCGTAAAATACATACAGCCAGCGCTCGCCGGCTTCAGGGATGAAATCCAGCAGAGAAATAAACCACTCGTCCTGGAAATCCTGGGCCTCGTCAATAATCAGGGCATCATATTTATCGTCAATAATTTCCGCAGCCTCACTGAGAAGCTGGGGCACGATTTCGGACCAGAACTCATCCCAACCGGGGGCTTCTTCATCCTCCTGGTTGGGGAACTTGAACTGTATTCCGGCCCGGCGCAGACAGCTTATGGCAAAAGAATGAAAATGACTGACCTCAATATTTTCATCTTCCACACCTTCCTCAATATGCTCGCGCAGATTTTTGTTGTAGCAGAGCCAGAGAACTTTCTTACCGTCGGCGGCCAGTCGGCTGGCTTTCTCCAGGGAGAGCAGTGTTTTCCCGCTGCCGGCGCAGCCCTGGACAAAAACATCCTGCTGGCGGTCCAGCACGTCGAGCAGTTTATACTGATCTTCGGTCAAGCGCAGCAGATCCTGCTCTGTTTTCTTTATGTAATGGCCGAGACTCTCGACGATATTAAACTGGCGGCGCAAAAAACGGCCGCTTAAAATCTCCCATTTCTGGGCATCCAGAGAACCGGTAAACTTAACCTGGCTGTTACAGAAGCTATAAAGTTCCTCTATGCTTTCTTCTATAGTATCCATATCCTCACGAAACAGGATCCGCTCCATCGGAAGTTCAAGGTCGGGAAAACCGATCCCTTTATCGCGATTGAGATCGGGAAAGAAAAGACCCCAGCCAACAACCCCGGGGAAGCGACCGCCACTGCTCAAGCCGGGATGTTTTTTTATCCGATTAAGCAGGTTGAACATCCCCGCCCGGGCCTGCTCGGCCGGGCTCCTATTAAGTTCGTGTTTACCCTGCCGCCCGACGCTGTACCAGGTATCAGTTTCAGGTTCATATCCCACCCCGCCACCTTTAATCTCCAGGACAAGCAATCCTTTTTCGGGATGAGCAATCAGAAAATCGATCTCACCGCGCGGCTGGTCCCCCTGGTGCTGACCGGGAGCTTTATACCACAGTTCGGAATGGAAAACTTTATACTCGTCGGGCAGTTTTTCCTCAAAGACATCGAACACACGCCGTTCTGCACCGCTGCCGTGAAAATCGGTATAATTACGCGCCGGAATCATTTTGGCCATATAAATGTGCCTCCGAAATATTGGATTTGTTTGCAACCACAGGTTAACTGATAAATCCTTAACAAGTCAATATTCTACTGTTTGACCTCTCCCCTGTTCAAATTTATTTTTAACTGCGTGGCTTGCGGTGAGGATATTGTTTCCAGTGGTTGGCCTTCCCTGGACAGTTCAACTGTTAATTCATTGGCCCAGTCGATAAATGCCTGCACCTGACCTTCCATAATTTGCGGGGGGATGGCGACTTGTTTTTCCGTTAGATAATCGGGAAAAAGCTGATGGAGCTTTTCTGAGAAATACAGGATCTCCTCAACATCCAGCCCGAATTTATACAGCTTATTTTCGAGTTTTTCAATGACCGTTTGCCCCGTTTCGGTAACATGGAAAAACTCCACCTTCTCCACGCCGGGGGGAAAGATATAGTTCCCCAGGGCCGGATCTTTTCTTGCCCCCACTGTAAACAGGCAGGAATTAGCGCGACAGGAAACCCTTTCAATCCACCACGTGAAAAATATATGCTGATAAGTAAGCATCCGCTCGATTTCTCTGTCCATCTCAGTTCTCACTCCTTGAAACAGCGGTAGAAGCGCTATGGTTTATAGTTTCAAGTTTTCGGTTAAATTTTTTGAACTCCCAACCCATTTATGAAATTGCATCACTAAATAATAGCGGCGGTCCTGACGCCTTTTTTCTCTCAATTCCAACCTCTCCCCTTCCTTCTCCCAGCTTATCAACTGCTCCAACTCTTCTGCGGAACCCTCGATAACCCGGGCCAACCGCTCAAGCTGATGCTCAGGATCCGGATATTCTTTACCGCTCCGCCAACCATCAAGCCGGCGCAGACCTTTGTTCAGATTTTCATAGCCCATCTTCCTGACAAATTTCTTGCGATCCATTTCCTCCTCTTTCAAAACCCGCTTGATCCGCTCAGCAATTTTAGTAACCATCGCCGCCACCTCCGTCAGAATAGTAATCCCGCAAACCATACCTATCATACCTGTATAACAAATTTATAAAAGGGGGCGTGTCGAAACTACATGTAGTGGTGTAGCAGGGGGCGTGGTGCGTGGCGCAGGACGCATGGAGCAAAATCGGGAAGGAAAAAGTGAGCAGCGGGGAGACTGTAGAAACATGGCCTATCATTCCGACTCTGCACTGGAAGGTAGATAGTTAAATACCGCCAACAATTAGCTCCCGAAGTCCTCCGGCAAGGTGTTTTACACAAATAACTCAACAGTTCAACGTCCGAGGGAAACTGTTAGGCAGGTCGCTGCAGGGTTTTCCTAACTCTTAACTCGCAACTCACAACTCATAACTGGTTTTGATAGTGGGCCCAGCTGGATTTGAACCAGCGACCTGCCGATTATGAGTCGGACGCTCTAACCAGGCTGAGCTATGGGCCCGTTGGTAAGTTTTATTTATTATAGCTTTTTCCTTTTTGTTTTTCCATTATCTTTTTTTAGCTGCTTTACTATTGAACAATTTTTGGGTTTTTACGGCCGGATGCGGTTTAGCCAGTGGGTCGCTCCCTGATTGCCGGGGTTAAGTTCCAGCACTTTTTCAAACTGTCTGCGGGCCTCTTCTTTTTGGTTCATTTGCAAATAGGAGGCACCGAGTCCGAGGCGCGAATCGATATCATCCGGTCTGAGTTGAAGGGCTGTTTTATAGTGTTGGGCTGACTGTTGATACTCACCGCGGTGAAAATGAATGGTTGCTATGTTGTAGCGGGTTTCTACATTGTAAGGATTAAGCCGCAGGGCTTCGACAAAAAGTTCTATCGCTTCGCTAATCTCGTTTTTTCTAAAAGCATCGAGTCCGGCAGAAGTTAATTCCTTTGAACGGCGGCGGTCCTCCTCAGAAATTTCGCTCTGTTCCTCAGGATCTCCCGGGACAGTATCTTGCGGAAGAGAGAAATTTTCTTCATCCACCTCAGATTCCGGAATTAAAAGCCGCTGCTGGCGTTCACTCTCTTTTTCCCGCTCTACCTCAGTAAACCAGCCCGGCTCCATCTCATCCAACTGCTGGCGACGGGGACCGCGGTCGCCAAATTTAAGAGAATAAGTAAGTCCCAGAGCATAATCCGGGCTGCCGTCTTTCAAACCCATCTCCAGGTAAGGAACAAACGAAGAATTCCTGTCAGAATTGTATATCAAACTTGCAATTATACTCAGGGAGCGACTGCCCCCTTCGTATGTTTTAGCCTGATTGATTATATCACCGCGTAAAGAAAGCTTCCGGTCAACATCAAAGACATAGCCAAACCCGAAATTAAAATAACTTTCAAAAGCCTCGCCACCTTTGCGTGTATACCCCACCTCGCCAATAACCCGGCCGGGACCGCTTGGAATCTGAAAAGGAATATTCAGCCAGTAATCGGTGCCATCACTGCCATATGGCAATAACTCGTCTTCACCGCCGACCACGACTCCGGCCACCGCGGCAACATTCTGCCAGTAGCGCCATTTAGCAAAAAGAGAAACTCCTTCTGAACCGGAACCGTCTATCGCGCTCGTGTCGCGCTCCTGGTTGTCACCATAACCATATCTGACTCCAAGTTCAAAATCTCTGAACAGACCATAATTCAGTTCGACAGGAAATAAACGCCGGCTGCTGTATTCAGCTTCTTCGGGGCCGCGGTTATGTTCATAAGAACCACCAACAGCAAACTTCCAGCCCCCCACCGGCTGAACATGAATAGTTTCGATATGATGGTTACCAGCAGGTGCTGCAAATACGGAAACCGGAAATAAGATTGCCAGGGCAAGAAGAAAAATAATTAATCTATACACTTAAATCCCCTCAAAAACTATCGCTTTTCCAATTCGAAAAAAACACCGGTGAACTTCAGGGCGTCAATTTGACGGCCCGGAATTTAATTAATTAGCTGCGTTTTTTATTAACCGTCAAAAATCAACAGCAAAATAAAACCCGCTGGATTGCAAGATCGCAGTCTTGCAATGGCGGCAAAGTCAATTTCAACGGCATGGATGCCGGGGTACACCTGAAATGGCGAACAAAAACCAATATTCCCGGGAGACCAGAAACTATGCGGCTGAACCCTCAAACTCCCCAGAGGTCAGGGCTTACGATTGTTCAACGTTGAACTTTGAAC
>JBKGYI010000136.1:0-4756 GCA_046546195.1 bacterium
GACGACTCTGATAATCTGCTTGGTTTTACACCACGGCGAACAATGCGAATAGCCCAGCAGCTGTATCAGGGGGTCGAAATAGATAACACCCCTCAGGCTCTAATAACTTACATGAGAACCGACTCCAGCCGGGTTTCTCCCTATGCGATGGGGCTGGCGCGCAAAGCGTTTGAAAACAGGGAAGATTCCAGCGGTGAGCTTTACAAAGGCCGCCCCTGGCAACCCGACAGCGCACAGCAGGACGCGCACGAAGCAATCCGTCCGACAATGCCGGAAGATCCTGATTTTTTTCCTGAGAACCTGGAAGGTAAACTGGAAGATGACTTTCTGGCTCTTTATAAACTTATTTATTATCGTTTTCTGGCCTCGCAGGCCAAACCGGCCCTTTATCACCGCACAGATTTAACCCTGGAGGGGGGCGGCCACAGGGCAGAAGCCACAGGTTTTCAACTCCTTGAAGAAGGCTTCCTCAGGTTTTACCGCGAATACTGGCCCCGTTATGCTCACCGGGAGGTGAAATTGCCCGGACTTAAAATCGGGGATCAACTTAATATTGACAGAGTATGGCCGGAACCGGAACAGACATACCCTCCCCCCCGCTATCGCGAAGGTTCGCTGGTTCGGGAATTAAAATCAAAAGGTATCGGCAGGCCATCGACTTATGGTGATATTTTGCAAAAAATAAAGAAAGGGCGGGGAGGATTTGGCTACGTTAATAAAACCCGGGGAAAACTGCGGCCAGCGGACCGTGGTATCAAACTATGTGACTATTTACATAATAAGTTTCCCCAGGTTATCGATTACTCCTATACCGCTGAAATGGAAAAAAATCTCGAACTAATCGAGCAGGGGAAGATGAGTTATACAGAATTTCTGGAGAAGGAGTTCGTATGGTTAAAAACACCGTATAAGATTACCCGCAGGGCCGGCTGGCTTTCCGGTGATCTGCCTACGCCCGCCCAGGTAAACTACCTAAAAAAACTTAGCAAAGAGGTCGGGAAAGAAGTTCCTGAAAAAGTTTTTGAATCCAAACAGGAAACCAGCGGCTGGATCGATAAACTTCAGGAAAAAATCGAACCCGTAGTTGAGATTTCTGAAATTGAAAAAGTTGATGTCTCAGGAATCCCCTGTTACAGATTCCACCTTTATTTCAACCGGCCTTTACCGGACGAGGAAAAAGAATTCGTTAAAAAGAAAAAACTCAAATACCGGCCCGGTGGGGAAGAGCGGATGCCGTCCTACCAGTTTCAACGTCAGGACAAACAAACGGTGGCCGAATTACGGCAGGAAATAATCGACCGCTATGAAGCCGAAAACAGCCCCCTGAAAGCGGAGTTTAAAATATTGTAATCCTTTATTTTTTTCTGGTTCCCGGTTCAGGAAGTTTGGTAGGAAGATATTCATTAAATATCTCTTCAGCTTCCCGGAGTGAACAACCCTCGATACCCATAATCTCACCCAGCACAAATTGCTGCACTGTGTCATAAACTCTTTTTTCTGTTATATTAAGCTTTTGATCAAGAAAACGGGTATGCAGCTTTTTTAACCCTTCCATTGTTTCATCGATTTTTCCCTGCTGTACATCGTCAAGCAGTACTTTTAAGGTCTGCTGATGAATTTTTTCCGGGTGTTCTCTTTCCTCTGCATCATATTCTTCATCTATAAAATCACGCACTTCCTCCAATTTTTTATAGAAGTCTTTCTTTTTCGTTAACTCTCTCACACCAACTTCTTCCACGTTGTTGGCGGGGATTTTAACAGTCTGTTGTCTGAGATGAATATTTATCACATAATATTCATGTGTTTCCCCGTTAAGATCTAATTTTTCTTTGTCTATGATTTCTCCGGCACCGTAGTGCGGGTAAATGACTGACTGGCCAATATCCAAGATGGTTGGCCACCTCCTTTTAATAAACTGGTAATTATTTTATCAAATAATTACCAATATTAACAGGGTAAAGTCAAAACATTTGGGAAACACAGCTTATCAGGTTCAGAATTGGATTTAAGAGCCAGGTTGGTTTTAAAATGCTGGACATCTGAAATTTAGTTTGTAAACTTTTAAATAACGTCTGGCTTTTAAATTATCAATAAATTCTATCTCAGATAAAAGCAGGGATCATATATGAGTAAAAAACTTTTTATCAGCGCCGGTAACCGGGGGATAGGACTTGAGTTTGTCCGCCAGTATTTAAAAGAGGGCTGGCAGGTTTTCGCTACCGCCAGAAAACCCGGCGAGGCTGAGGAACTAAAGCTACTTCGTGAAGAAAATCCTGAAGCTCTTAAAATATTAAAACTTGACGTTACAATTCCCGAAGCCGTTGAAGCGGTGGGGAGAACGATGGAGCGATTGACCGATGGGCTTGATCTTGTGATCAACAACGCGGCCACTTATGGAACAAAAAAAGATTTTCCCCGGCTAAACTCCCGGGATATAGAAGATGTTTTTGACACCAACTGCCTCGGTGCTTTCCGACTGACAAGACGGCTTTTCCCCTTAATAGAGTCGGCCCGGGGTAATATAATTTTTATAACTTCATTGATGGGTTCAATCGAAGACAATCGCAGTGGTGGTGCCTATCCTTATCGTATTTCCAAAGCTGCCCTGAATATGCTGGGAAAAACAATTGCCGAGGATTATAAAAATCATGGTATCTACACCTTACTGCTGCATCCCGGCTGGGTGAAAACAAGAATGGGCGGCCCCGGAGCAAAAATATCTCCAGAAGAATCTGTCGCAGGGATGCGTAAGGTTATTAAAAAACTGGACAGTAACATGACCGGTTATTTTTACGGTTATGATGGCCAGCCGCGACCCTGGTAATAATTTTTATTCACAGTGGGCATTATACCCCGCGATATTTTTTGTTAAAGGAGATGGAATCTGATGGACACTGAAACTGTAAATGAAATCCTCCACGAGGCAATCGATAAACGACTCGTGGTTAAGTTCAGTTATAAATGGCGCTCCCGGGTCGTCGAGCCTTATTTAATCGGTATCCACGAAGAAGAAGACGAAGCAATGCTCAGGGGGTTTCAGATCGAAGGGGAGAGTGAATCAGGGGGTATTCCGGACTGGCGGCTGTTTCGACTGACCAATATTTCAAGTTTAAAAATAACTGACAGGGAGTTTGAACCCCGGCGTGATGTATATGAACCGGGAGATCCAGACATGAAGGAAATAATTCACCGGCTTTAAAACCTGTGGCCTTTAATCGAAGTTGACAACCCGCTGATAATCGGATTCTCTTTTAACAAACGAATCCATCCGGCAGCAGTTACGTCCCGCTGCTTTTGCCCTGTATAACGCCCGGTCTGCACTGCTTACTAATTCCGAAGCGTTTTTGGAATTGGATGGAAAAATTGCACTGCTCACCCCGGCGCTTAATGTTAACTGGATTTTATTGTTGCCGGCTGTTATCTTTTTTTTAGCAACTTTTTTCCGGATTCTCTCAGCAATATTCAGGGCAGCTTTTCCATCTGTTTCAGGCAGTACAAATAAAAATTCCTCACCACCATAACGACCCACACTGTCAATGCTTCGAATCTCTTCTTCGAAAATGTCGGCAAGTGTTTTCAGGATGAAATCACCGGCCGGGTGACCGTAACTGTCATTTATTTCTTTGAAATAATCTATGTCCGCCATCACAACTGCAAGCGGTTTTTCATAACGGCGGGCGCGGTCAAGTTCACGCACCAGCACTTCGTGTATCCGCCGGTGATTGAGCAATCCCGTTAAACTATCTGCGCGGGCCAGGCGAGTAAGCTTTTTGTTACTTTTCTGAAGTTTCTCATTTAATTTTCCCTGACGAATTGCTATCGCAATGTGATTACCAACAATATCGAGGAAAAACCGGTTTTTGTTACTTAACCGCGTTTTTTCTTTGAAAGTGAAATTGATCACACCGATCGTTTCATCTTTCACGTTGAGAGGAACCGCCAGTAAAGAGCGATATTCTTCCGGCCCGTCTATCTGAACCTGTTTAAAAGAAGATGATTTATAAATATCCTGAACCTGTAAAATCTGGTCCTGGCTGAAAGCTGCACCTACCACACCTTCATTCACAGCCAGGGGAGTTTCCTTGTTCAGCAGCCGGATTTCTTCCGGGTTGTGGTTGTAAACAGAAATAAATTTTAAATGGTTACCGGAACTGTCCGGGATAGCAATACTGCCCGAGGCCGCTCCCAGCTCTTCAGTAGTCAGTTTTAAAATACTGTCCAGCGCGCCGTAGAAATCATCCGCATTTAAGATGGATTCGCTTATCCGGGTCAGCAACTGTAATACAGCTTCACTTGATTCAACCTGCACGGTACACATACCTATCACCTGTTAGATACCCTTCACGGGAAATAATGGAATTTATAAGAGGAAGGTTACTACCTTCAAACACCATTATTTTCTCAAACCAAACACAAAAAGTCAATTTTATTCCCCCGTTACAAAAGTATTCTAGCAGAATTTGGCTATAATTAAATTATCGTAATTGATATAAGAAACCTTTATAAGCATTTTCCCCACAACAGAAGCACAGGATTATGTAAAAACTGTTTTCTTTTCCCCTGTCCGGCGCTGTAACGTGTCCCGATAATCCCGTGCAATTTGTTTAATTATAAACGGTAAACATGCAACGACTAAAAGGAGACGCAGTCATTAGATTTTGTAAAATTAGCACGCAGATAAACGCTGGTTAACGCAGATTTAAGTCAAATGCAACTTCAACACCTGGAACCACGGATGGGTTGATTAAAGTATGGG
>JBKGYI010000137.1:0-4737 GCA_046546195.1 bacterium
TAGTTATCGAATAAACCAGGGATGGTGATCGTCGGGGATTTTTGTTATTAAAACTTTCATACTGTTCAAACGGGAAATTATAGGGTAATATTAGGCGCTTTAATTGATTATAAAAGTTTAATTCAGGAGGCAATAAAAAGATGGCGACATTAGAAAGATCAGGTTCGGTTTCTGTGGCAGAGCTTCTTTCGGAAGATCTTATTGAAGCGGACCTTAAGGCAACAAACAGGGAAGAAGTATTTGAACGGCTGGTCTCTGATCTTGCGGATGCCGGTAAGGTGGAAAATCCAGCGGAAGCGTTGCAGGCGATAAAAGAACGTGAGGATATTTTAAGCACAGGTATTGGTAACGGAGTTGCTATACCACACGCTAAAACTCCGGCGGTCGATAATCTTGTGGCTGCTTTTGGTCGTGTTAAAGAAGGGATAGATTTTCAATCACTGGACGGGAAACCCGTGCATCTTATTTTCCTGCTTATTTCTCCTCAGAAAGAAGCGGGGCTGCATGTTAGGGCTTTAGCCCGAATCAGCAGGATGCTTAAAAACATCAGGTTCAGGAATCTTTTGCAGGATGCGGAAACCAGCGAAGAGATTTTGAATATAATAAGGGACCAGGAAGAACAGCAATAGACTGGTAATTTTTATGTCTGAGGTTGGATTTATACCCTGACGATGGGACATTAATTAATGGAACCATTAAAGTTTTTTTTAATAACGGGTCTTTCCGGGGCCGGGAAAAGTCAGGCGCTTCAGGCTTTTGAGGATATGGGCTATTACTGCGTGGATAACCTGCCGGTTCAACTTCTCGATCAATTCATTACACTCTGTAAAAATCAACCGGAGAAACGACCGGTTGCTTTTATCCTGGATATCCGGGATAAAAAGTTTATTTCTGATTTTGCCGGGATAGTAAAAAAGTTTGCTCAGCCCGGGGTTAAGCTGGAAATAATTTTTCTTGAGGCCACGGAACCGGAACTGTTGAACCGTTATCGTGAATCAAGACGGCTTCATCCGCTTTCCGCCGAAGGAGGCCTGGAGGATGCGATCTCTTTTGAAAAAGAGCAGTTAATTCCAGTTCGCAGCGCGGCCGATATGGTTATTGATACAACAGAAACTAATATTCACCAATTTAAAAGATTTTTGATCGATCTTTGCAATCCGGCCGGGCAGAACAGGTTTACGCTTGCTCTGCTGAGTTTTGGTTTTAAATACGGTTCGCCAAGTAATCTGGATTACCTGTTTGATGTTCGGTTTTTACCAAATCCCCATTACTATGATGAACTGCGGCCATTTACCGGTTTAGATGAAGAAATAGGGGAGTTTATGAAGGGTTTCGAGGAAACCGGCCAGTATCTTGAAAGATTAGAAAAATTTATTGGTTATTGTGCTGATATGTACATGAAAACAGATAAGACAGCACTTTTTATCGGGATAGGTTGTACGGGGGGGCGTCATCGCTCTGTATACCTTGTCGAAAAATTAAAACAACTTTTTACTGATAAGAATATTAATGTAGTAGCCACGCACCGTGACATCGATTAAAAATAATCTTTGAAAAATATGTCAAAGGGGTAAAATGGGATGTGGAAATGGTTAAAACCCGGTCTTGGTATAAAACGCTGGATATTTTTTATGATAATCGGGGTAGTCTTGCTGTCACTCGGTTTAAGCCGGTTTCCTCTTCGGTTTATACCGCCGCTGACCGGTCTTGGTTTGCGGATTTATGTTTTCGTTTTAGCCGGGCTTCTTATAGTTATACTTGGGATTTACGGATTGATTCATTCCCTGGTTAATAAAATATATACCGGTCGGGAGCCGGTAATTCATAAATTGAGCCGACAGATCTGGTTGAATAAAGGTCCGCGAATAGTTGCTCTGGGCGGTGGTACCGGTCTTTCGACCCTGCTGCGCGGCTTGAAAAATGTCAGCGCTAATCTTACGGCAATAGTGGCTGTTACTGATGACGGGGGAAGTAGCGGCCGGCTGCGGGATGATTTTGATCTTCCGGCACCTGGTGATTTGAGAAACTGTATCGCCGCTCTGGCCCCCGAGGAACAGCGTCTCTCAGAGTTGTTCTCATATCGGTTTAAGAAAGGAAGCGGTCTGGCGGGACATTCGTTGGGTAATATTTTTCTAACGGCCCTGGCCGACTTGCAGGGAGGCTTCCCGGAAGCGATTAGTGTCTGTTCGGAGGTGCTGGCAATTCAGGGCAAGGTTTTGCCATCGATGTGGGGAACCCCCCGGCTGCAGGCCCGGCTGGCCGATGGCAGTTTGTTGCACGGTGAGACCACAATAGCCGCAAGCAAGCAGGATATCGTTGAGCTTGATGTGAAACCGCGGCCGCCGGAACCTAATCCTGAAGCTATTTTGGCTGTCTCGGAGGCGGAGCTGTTAGTTGTGGGGCCCGGAAGTTTATATACTTCTATTTTGACTAATTTTATTGAGCCAGAACTGTGTGAAGCATTTGTGTCCAGTCCGGCACCAAAAGTTTATATATGCAATCTGATGACCCAGGCGGGTGAAACCGATTCGTACAGCGTCAGTGAACATCTGCGTGTTTTCGAGAAAATTCCACCCCAACCGGTGAAGTTTGATTATGTTTTTGTTAACAGTCGCCGTCCTTCCCGGAAGATGCTTGAGGAATATCGCAAAGAAGGTGCTGTGCCCGTAAAATTTGATTACGATAATATCAAAAAACTTGGTGTTAAGATACATGCGGATAGTTTTCTGGAAAGCGGTCGTCATCTCAGGCACGATGTGGATAAAATTTTGAAACATCTGCAGTTTGTTCTTGAAGAAAGGCATGAGAGACAGTGAGGAAAAAGTTAAAAGTAAGCACTCCAAATGGTCTTCATGCCCGTTCAGCCCGAATAATTGTCGATCTGGTGGAACAGTATGATGCCCGGGTTTTTTTAAAAAATAATGATGTAAAAGCGGATGCATGCAGTATACTTGAGTTGATGATGCTGGCTGCTGCTCCGGGCACGGTGCTTGATGCGGAAGCGGAGGGGCCGGAGGCCCGGCAGGTTTTATCGGAACTGGATAAACTTTTCAAAGAAGGGTTCAGAGAAGATGAATGAACTACAGAACATGATATTCAGCGGTCGGTCTATTTCTGCGGGGATCGGTATTGGGCCGGCCTCTGTACTCCCTGAATATCAGTTTGAGATGGAAAACGTTAAGATTATACCGGGGGAAGCGGATAAAGAGATAGACAGATTTTACCGGGCCCTTGAAAAAACAAGAGAGTCAACCCATGAATTAATCGAACATGTCAGTAATACCCTTTTCGAACAGATGGGAGAACTTTTTTCTGTCCAGGAGCTCGTTTTAAAAGATCCTGCCTTTACTTCACGGGTTACAAAAGGGATTGAAAAAGATAATTTGTGTGCCGAATCGGCTGTGATCGAGGCCCTTCGTGAGTTAAACAAAAAATTTACCGATCGTACCGCGGGAGGAGCTCTGGAATCGCGGTCGGTTGATTTTTTAGATGTGGGGATGCGTGTTCTGCAGCATATGGAGGCCACGGTTGCTCACCCCCAACTGCCCCAGGGAGGAATTTTGATTGCCCGGCAGATCGCTCCCAGTCTTGCAATCCGGCTTGGTGAGTATTCGGTGGACGGACTGATAACAGCTAATACCGACCGCAGCTCCCATACAGCGGTTGTCGCTCAAGCCCTGGAACTGCCAGCGGTTGGTTTGCGTGATGAGGAGTTTTATGAACTTGTTGAACCGGGTATGGAAATAATTGTGGGGTCCAATCAAAACCAGGTCATAGTAAATCCGACTGAGAAAACACTTAAAATCTACCGCACCGCGCGCGAACAGTTTTTTCGTTTTACCAGTGAAATTAGAAAACAGACCCGCGATCTGTCAGATGAAGATTTGCCGATTATAATTCGGGGTAATCTTGGTCTGCTGGCCGAGGTTCCCCTGCTGAAACGCCAGGGTGGTTCCGGTGCCGGGCTGGTCAGGACTGAGTTTCTTTTCATGGGCCAGAGCGATGAAATTCCGGATGAAGCATTGCAGGTGGAAACATACCACCAGCTCTGTCATTTTATGGACCCCGCCCCGGTTACTATCCGAACATTTGATATGGGGGGCGATAAAACCACGTACAGGGAGTCGGCGGACGTGGGAGGCCGGGGGATATACAGAACTCTTTACAATCGCGATGCGATGCGCGAGCAGCTCAGGGCTTTGATCAGGGTTTACCAGGAACACGATAACCTGAGGATAATGCTGCCACTTGTTGGTTCGGCGGCGGAAGTCAGGGTTGTAAAGAAGATGATGGCTGAGATCGCCGGGGAGAAGGGCTGGGATTTGCCGCCGCTGGGGATTATGGTTGAAGTTCCCTCGGTTCTTTTTCAGATCGAAGAGATAATAGAGCAGGTCGATTTTTTGAGCCTGGGGACGAACGATCTGTTAAATTACCTGGTTGGCTGTGATCGTTTTGCCACTGTTGAGGCTGATTCGGTCGATTTCCCCGACCCGGTCCTCTTTCGATTTATTAACCGCCTGGTCACGGCGGTTGGTGAGCGTGAAATTCCGATTGGGATCTGTGGCGAAATAGCTGCCAATCCAATCTACACACCGGTGTTGATCGGTCTTGGTCTCACGGAGCTGAGCCTGGCGCCGATGCGGATGCCCGAGGTAAAACTGGTTGCCAGTCGCTGTGAAATGGAGGCTGCGAAACGGTTTGCTGAAAAAGTACTTGAATTGACAGACCGGCGCAGTC
>JBKGYI010000138.1:0-4717 GCA_046546195.1 bacterium
GGCGATCAGACGTTAAAGAGGAAGAGCATTATATCGCCGTTTTTAACGGGATAATTCTTACCCTCAGCGCGGATCATGCCCGCTTCCCGGGATATTTTCCAATCCCTGTGCCGGGCGAACTCATCGTAATGGATGGTTTCCGCCCTGATAAAACCTTTTTCAAAATCAGTGTGGATACATCCTGCCGCCTGGGGAGCGAGGCTCTTTGCTCCCGTAGTCCAGGCCCTTACCTCCTGTTCGCCGACAGTGAAAAAGGTGATCAAATCAAGCAGTTCATACCCCATCTGAATCAGACGCTCGAGACCCGGTTTTTCCAACCCAAGATCCTCGAGAAACATAAGTTTCTCTTCCCGCTCCATCCCCAGCATCTGGGCCTCAAGATCGGCGTTAATCAGAAGATACCGGTGCGGGGTTTCATTTTCAATATAATCGATAACTTTTTGCAATCCCTCATCCTGATCGGGATTTCTGAGCAACTGTTCGTCTACGTTTAAAACGTAGAGAACCGGTTTGCTGCTGAGCAGCGGGGTTTCGGCCAGCCAGCGCAGCTGCTGGGAATCCAAATCAGAGAAATCATAGGAACGCTGCTCGGCGAGGGCTTCATATATTCCCTCGAAAAACTTGTGCTTGGCCTGGGCCTCTTTTTCACCGCTGCGTGCTTTTTTCTCCAGCTTTTCAAGCCGTCCTTCGACCACATCAAGGTCAGCCAGCAAAAACTCAGTCTCAATAATCTCAAGATCGCGCAGAGGTTCTACCTCCCCCTCGACATGGGAAATATTTTCATCGGTAAATACCCTTATAACGTGACATACAGCATCCACCTCGCGAATCTGGGACAAAAACTGGTTGCCCAGCCCTTCCCCCTCGTGAGCATTTTTGACCAGCCCCGCTATATCGGTAAACTCCACCACCGCGGGGGTCTTTTTCTCGGGTCGAACCCATTCTTCAAGCTGCTCGAGACGATCATCGGGGACGGGCACCACGCCAACATTGGGATCAATGGTACAGAAAGGATAGTTCTGAGCGTCCACCTCGTTATTGGTCAGGGCATTAAACAGGGTTGATTTTCCGACGTTAGGTAATCCTACAATTCCAATTTTCATGGCAAATGTCTCCTTACCAGCCCACCGGCGCACATGGCCGCAAATTGACGGCAACACGTCCGAAGATTGGTATTTTTTAGTTTGAGTGGGAAATTATCTGTTGTTAGAAGCTATAATCTAAAAACTTTTCCGCCACATTTTTTAATTAAAAACAGCTACTTATTATAACATGATTTCAGCCGGGTAAGAAAAGTAAAAATATTACCTGTTAAAACAGCAACACATTATGAAATTATTCCTCCACCACTTTTAACTACCCCTGCTGGTTCAAACTTTCTATCAGAGCAGTAACCTTTTCTTCTATCCGGGGAACTTTATTTTCCACCAGGTCTTTGACAATTTCAAGGTCCACCCCAAAATACTCATGGGCGAGAAAATTTCTTATCGATCTAAGTTTTCTCCAGTCAACATCCGGTTCTATTTTACGAATCTCCACGGGAACTTTACCGGCAGCTTCCCCGATTGTAATAAGATTGCGGACCACCGCATCAAGAGTTTTCTCTTCGAGAGTAAAATTTTTCCCCTCGTAAGAATTAACGTATTCTTTGATCTTCCGGCAGGAATCAACTATATCATCAAGGTAAAGAAGCGGATCTCGATGTTCTTCTTTTTTTTTAGACATATTTAACCTGCTCCAGTATCTTCTCTTTGATCCGGGGTTTAATGGAACCGGCCGTAACAAGATCAACATCTGATTCCAGCAGTTCTTCCAGATAAAATTTTAATCCCATATAATTATCAAAGGTTGACTCCTCCGCTTTAAACTCAACCAGGACATCAACATCGCTTTCTTCTGTAGTTTCTCCGCGGGAAACGGAACCAAAAACACCGATACGCTCGACTCCAAACTGTTCAACCAAACTCTCCCGATTCTGGCCTATTTTATCCAGCACATCCATGTTTATAACCTCACTTTAAGAGTTACTACACAATAACACAAAGAATAATTTTTTTCATTATCAATATTCGCATAAAAACAATAATTTTAAAATTTTATTGTCCGCAGACCCCGCGCTTTTCGACATCATTGCAAGACTTGATCTTGCAATCCGGCCACTCAAACAGATTCGAATAATTTGATTTAAGATACAGTTGCGTTTACACTGTAAGAAACTTGCTTTTATCAAAAAATCGAAAGGGTTGAAAACAATGGTTGAACTTACGCTAATCGTTTCCGGACTTTTCCTGGGGGTTCTGGCCCGCACAGCTCTACCGTTTATACGGAAAATGAAACAGGGGAAGATAAAAAAATTCGAATACAAGTTTTTAATCCAGGGAGCGGGTGCGGCTATTATAGCGACTATTATTGTATTTATCATCTACCCCTATTACGAGATCGACCTGCCAGAATTGCTCGATTTTCAGACCGCTTTTAACATTTTTACCACCTCTTTTGCCTTTGGATTTGCCTCAAACACCCTGGTTAATGAGATACTTGAATGGAAAAATGATGTTCCGGTCTAAACGTTCGCTGGCTTTACTCTTCACCGCATTACTACTTTTCGCCAGCTCCCCCCTGAATGCTGCGGATACCAATTACCTGGTGGTACTTACCTATCATCGTTTTGACACTAATTCCTGGATTTCCACACCACTGGATCAATTTTCACAGCAGATGGATTACCTGCGTGAATATAATTACAACATTATGACAGCCGAAGAGGTGAAAGAGCATTTAAAAACCGGGAAAATGTTTCCTGAAAAATCTGTTCTGATCACAATCGACGACGGATATCGTTCGGTTGATTACAACGGCTATCCTTATCTGAAAAAACATAATATCCCGGCGGTTATAAATATTTATCCAAAGGCACAGGAAACCGGATACAGCGCCTATATAAACTGGGATACGGTAGCTAAAATGGCCAGGAATCCTTTAATACACATTGGTAACCACAGCTACAGCCACCGGGGATTGCTCCGCCACAAACACGATAGCGAAGCACTCAGAAAAGAAGTCACACAGGCACAAAAACTGATTAAGAAACACACCGGACAAAGCCCGCTTGTCTTCACCCTCCCCTATGGGATTTATGATTCAGAATTAATAGCTAAAATCCAGGAAATGGATTCAGCGCCGCCATTAATTTTTTCCACTCTACCCGGGGTCACGGCGGCAGTTGACAGCCGCCAGCCCTACCGCAGGTTCATGATTGACAGCCACACCACCATGCATGATTTTATCAGTATTTTGCACCGCAAACCGCTGAAACTCGATATTTCTTTACCCGACGGGGTGGATTTAAAACCTGACTCCGAACCAATAATTTTTCAACTCAAACACGGCGACCGGCTTGATACCGGCAATCTCTATGTTTTCCTGAACGGACAAAACATGGCCGCCCATTTTTCATCGACATTGACCAAAAATGAATACCAACTTTTTATACCGGAAAAAATTAGCAGTTCCTGGAACCAGTTGATGATCCTGGCCCTGGATAAAAAGGAACGCATCTACAGGATGTATTCAACAGCCTTCAGCCATAAAAAAACAAAACCTGGTAAAACAAGCAAACGAGAAAATAACGCTTCACAGACCAAACAAACCCTTTCTCCATAATCTAAAATAACCCTATTTTCCCCCGCCCACATTCAGTTTCCCACTGTCTACTTTTACTCTAAAAACTTGCGGAGCCGCCGGGAATAGTTTTCTTCACCGGCAACATATATCAGGTCGTTGTGCCCGGCTTCCTCCACATACCATTTTTCTTTGGGGGCCGGAGCTGCTTTATACAGTTTTTCACCCAGCCTGAACGGTAATATCCTGTCCGCTGTTCCATGAATAAACAACTTGGGTAACGGACCATGTTTTTCCTGGGCTTTATTCAAAAATTCAACAGTGTTAAAATTAATTTTTAATAATCTTCCTATTCCGGGCAATGGAAATATTGAGCGGGCTGCACTGGCGGCATCAGGGAAACCGCTGTCCAGTATAAGCCCCTTTACCGGATAATACATTGCCGCCCGGGCAACTAACGCCGTCCCCAGCGAACGGCCGTGCAGATAAATGTCAGCATCATTACTTTTTTGTAGCGCATAGTCTATAGCTGCTTCTATATCCCTGTATAACCCTTCTTCGGAGGGATAACCCGAAGAAGCCCCATAACCCCGGTAATCGAAAACAAATCCATTCCAACCCTCCGGCAAAACAAGATCAAACCAGTAGAGACGGGCCCTCAGATCAGATGCGTTACCATGAGCCAGGATCAAAACGGGAGTTTGAGCTTCCCCTCCCTGCCAGACTCCCCACAATGTTTCTCCATCAACCGTTTCGAAATCAACCGCCTCATAACCGGGTGGCAGTTGTTCGAACCAGCCGACGTCAAAACGGGTTGGATGGTACAAACCATATCTTTCCTGGTAACGAATCCAGATAAATATCAGTAAAACAACTCCGGCCAAAAAAAACACCACAATCAACGCCGTTTTTAACATTTCCAGACCACCCTCTGATTATTTTTTCTAACCCGGTTTCACGCCAGCTTCACCGCCAGGAAGAATCCCGGAAAATACAAAATATAAAACCGGATTGCCCGGTCTCACTGCTCTTACACATCCATGTGACTACGATGTAAGCGCGGGGCGCAGGGCGCTTGGCGCGGGGCGTAAATTCA
>JBKGYI010000139.1:0-4716 GCA_046546195.1 bacterium
AAGCAATAGTTTTGCCATTATTTATCTTTCTTTTCTTTATTAGTTGAAATTTTCAGTGTAAAAGTAAAAGTGGAACCTTCTCCCTCTTTACTTTCCACCCATATTTTCCCTCCGTGAGCTTCAATTATTTCTTTTGAGATAGCCAGTCCGAGGCCGGTGCCACTGCTTTCATCTTCCCCGCGAACACTGACAAATTTATCAAATATTTTATCGCGATATTTGAGAGGGATTCCCTCGCCGGTGTCGCTGACAGAAATATAAGCGCGTGATCCGCGCTGTCGCGCACAAATGGTTATTTTACCTCCGCTTTCAGTGTGGCGAAGAGCATTTCCAAGCAGATTGGTTATTACCCAGTTTATTTTGGTAAAATCGGCGGTGACCGGCGGCAGATCAGTTTCAAGATCAGTCTCCAGGCTTATGTTTTTTTCGTCCGCCTGAGATTGTATCGGCTGCAGTGCGGAGCTGACAATTTCTTCCACTTTCGCGGTTTTAAAATCAAGTTGTATCTGCCCGGATTCTATTTTAGAAAGATCCAGCAGATCTTCAATGAGAGAGACCAGCCGGTCACAATCTTCACTTGTTGCTTCAAGGAGTTCGCGCTGCTCTTCTGTCAAAGAACCGACATTTTCCTCGAGGAGAAGCTCTATACTCATGTTTATTGAAGTCAGAGGAGTCCTGAATTCATGGGAAACGGTGGAAACAAACTCTGTTTTCATGCGGTCTATCTCTTTTAGCCGGGTTATATCTTCAAGTAGAGTGACCGCCAGTTCCACTTCTTCGTTTCGGTTGAACACAGGACGTACCTTTAAACGGTAATCTTTAGTTTCCCCATCCGTATCAAGCTTGATGATTTTATCTTTACTTTCCCCTGTTTTTTTATTATTGAGAATCCTCTCTATCTCTTCAAATATTTCCTCATTATTAATCACTTCCAGGAAGTGGCGGTCAAGGATGTTATCCTCTTTGAGGTTGAAGACCCGTTCCGCTTCCTGATTTATCAGAACTATTTTGTTTTCACTGTCAGTGACAACAATTGGGTTGGAGATACTGCGAACAATAGCCTCTGACTTGTTTTTTTCCGCTTTCAGGCGGTTGATATTTGTTTCCTCATATTTTCTGAGCCGGGCTGTCATTTTGTTGAATTCGTGGGCCAGCTCACCGATTTCATCGCGGGATTGTATATCTATTTTTTGTTTTAAATTTCCCGCGCCTATTTCTTCCACGCTGTCGGTTAATTGTTTAATAGGTTTCAGGATTATTTTTATCAGGTAAAAGACAAAAATAAAACCGATTAAAATAAGTAAACTGGAGATGACGATAGTTGAATAAGTGGCTTTGATGGCTCTTTTATCAGCGTGTTCCTGGGCTTTGAGCATAGTTTCGTGATTTAGCTGTGATAGTTTGCGAATTGTTTTTTTGACATTCTGGAAATTCGGGAACACGGTTTCCAGGTAATACTTTTGAATGGCTTCCGAGTTTTTTTGGTCCATTTTTTGCATAACGGAGAACTCTTGGACAAATTCTACATACTTCCGGTTTAGATTTTCAATTATTTCTTTTTCCCCGTCGATGGTAATGTTATCCTCGGCCCGGGCAAGCCATTTCAAAAATTCACCTTCGTTTTCCTTAAAGATGCGAAGTGCCTGCTGGTCGCTTTGAAAAAAATAGCGTAAAAGGGCGCTGTCCTGCCGCTCGATGGCTTCCAGCATCATTTCGGTGGCATTGATACTGCGATAGTTTTCTACCATAATATTGTCAATTGCAGTGCTTAAATTCATAAAATTGACCGTCGACCAGATAGCGACTCCAGCTGTTATCAGGATTAAAGCAAGGTAGCCAATCCATATTTTACGATTCAGGCTGGTAAAAAAACGCATAACATTTCTCCCTGATTTGGAGTATAATTGTTACCTGATAAGTATAGCGTATAATTAAACAAATGATTAGATTATTGTTAGAGTATTATGTCAGGGGTTCCATGAAATGTGTGCTGGTGGTTTAATTTGATGAATTGGTAGCCCTGCAGATGGCGCATGCATGGTACCGAAGTTTTAACTTAAAAGAACCTACTTTATTTATCACAGGTGGTGCTGAATTTGAGTTTTTTTACCGAATTAAGTCCGGCCTGGCAGGCTATTTTTGGATTTTTAGTTGTGATTACAATAGGTGCTCTGCTGCTGATGCTGCCGGTAAGTACTGTTTCCGAAGGAGGTATGTCGTTTACAAACGCTTTTTTCACCTCCACTTCGGCTGTCTGTGTGACCGGGCTTATAGTGGTTGATACGGGAACTGTCTTTACCTTTTTTGGTCAACTGGTAATTATCAGCCTGATTCAGATCGGGGGAATTGGTATTATATTGGCCTCCTCGTTTTTGATTATTGGTTTTAAGAAATCACTTTCAATGGAAAATAGATTTGAACTGCAGGAAAATTTTGCCAACTGGAATTTCGATAAAGTAAAGCAGGCCTTAAAGCGTGTTTTTATTCTGCTTTTCCTGGTTGAGGCCGGCGGCGCGGCAATTTTGACTTATTCATTTTCAAAAACGATGCCTTTTTTTAATGCCCTCTGGCACGGAGTATTTCACAGTATATCTGCCACCTGCAATGCGGGATTCAGTTTAAACGCCGACAGTCTGGTCGGTTACCAGGACAACGCGCTGGTTGTGCTCAGTGTGGCGGGATTAATTGTAATTGGCGGGCTGGGCTTTATAGTTCTTGCCGAATTAATTTCAGGAACCGGTGAACAGGCCAGATATACTCTGCACACGCGTGTGATGCTCTGGGGCACGGCTATTTTAATTACCGGAGGTACGCTTTCTTTTGCTTTTCTCCACCCGGAGTCCAGCTGGCTGGATTACATTTTTCAGAGTATTACTACCCGCACGGCCGGGTTTAACAGTATAGATTTGCGCCTGTGGTCCACACCGGCGATGCTGATTATGATGGTTCTGATGTTTATAGGTGCCGGGCCGTCCTCGACGGCCGGGGGAATAAAAATAACGACCGTTGCTATTTTGCTCAGTAATCTCTGGGCCCGGATACGCCATCATCGCAACACTCACCTGCTGGGCAGGAAACTGAACTGGAAGCAGGTTCACCACGCGCTCATACTTTTTTTTATTGCCCTGTTTATTGTTATGTTCTTTGTTTTTGCCCTTACAATCACGGAAGATTCGGCCCTGGAGGTTATAATGTTTGAAGTTTTTTCGGCCCTGGGAACCGTTGGGCTTTCGCTGGGGATAACACCGGAGCTGACAACAGCCGGAAGATGGCTTATTATATTTGCGATGTATCTGGGTCGGCTGGGTCCGCTGACAATTGCTCTTGTCTTAATCAAACCGGCCCGGCAGGAATATACATATCCCGAGGAACGGATGTTAATCGGTTAAGGAGGTTTCTAAATGAAATTTGTAGTTATTGGACTTGGTTTGTTCGGCAAGCGGGTTACACTGGAGCTGGCCGCACAGGGACACGAGGTTCTGGCAATCGATAATGATGAATCCCATATTCAGGAAGTGTATGAGTTAGTTACCCGGGCTGTTGTGGGTGATGCCACAAACGAAGGCTTGATAAAAGAACTGGTGACACCGGATATAGATGCAGCCGTAGTTGCTATTGGCAGTTCGGTGGAAGCAAGTTTGCTTTCAGTTTTGCATCTGCAGAGTGTCGGTGTCAAAAATATCTATGCAAAATCCAACCAGGCGGGTCATACGACTATCCTGCAGCGACTGGGAATTTCGGCGGTTATTCGGCCCGAGGAAGATTCGGCCGAAAGGCTTTCGGAGCGGCTGGGACGTCCGCACGTTCGTGACCATGTGAAAATTCGCGAGGACTGCAGTCTGCTTGAGCTGGAGGTGCCCTCGGAATTTGAAGGTAAAAAATTGGTGGACTTAAAATTAAGACGGAACTACAGGATTAATGTGATTGGAGTCCTGGAATCAACCGAGGAAAAGATGAATTTCGTTCCTTCGCCGCAGTATAAATTTAAAAAGAATGACGTGATGCTTCTGGTTGCATCAGCGGAAAAATTAGAAGAATTCATGGCTCTCTATGGCGGGTAGGTAAAGGCGGTTGCTGGTTCCTTGTTCCTTGTTCCTGGTTCCTTGTTCCTGGTTCCTTGTTTTTTGTTATGAACCTGCTTTTGTTCTGAAGAAGTTATTGTTTTTTAATCAGGTGATAATTTTGCGATTGATACAGGCTACGCTTGTTAAAGAGAATGTTAAGACGCTGACCACCTGGTTGGAACATGAGCAACTGGATTATGTACTGTTGCCCGAGGAAAAGGAAAAATTCAGTCACCTGCTTATGCTGCCCGTTGACGACAGTCGTGTTGATGAGGTTTTATCCCGTCTCAAAGGTATCGGGGTTAGCAGCGAGGGATATCTGACTATCTCCGATGTGGAGGCGGTTGTTTCCGAAAAGATAAAACAGCAGCAGCAGGAAGCTGAAGCGGAGGGGAAAAAACCGTATGAAAGAATATCGAGAGAAGAACTGCTTGCCCGGGCGAAAGAACTTTCCAGAAGTACTCTTAATTTTTTGCTTTTTACCCTGCTCAGCTCTTTTGTGGCAACAGCGGGGCTGCTGATGGACAGCGCTTCGGTAGTTGTCGGCAGCATGGTAATCGCGCCGCTTATCGGGCCGGCGATGGCTTCCAGTGTTGGCAGTGTGGTCAGGGATGACAGGTTATTCAAAGAGGGGGTGGTAACCCAGTTGCTT
>JBKGYI010000140.1:0-4644 GCA_046546195.1 bacterium
CGGTATTGAAACCGCCCGTCGGCTCCGGTCTGAGTTTTCAATCCCCGTTGTTTATCTGACCGCCGCCACTGACAGAAAGACAGTTAAAAGAGCCAAGGGAACCAAACCGCTTGGTTATCTTTCCAAGCCGATCGATTCCGGTGAGCTTTTCGCCACCCTGGAGGTTGCCCTCCACAATTTAAAGGTAGAAACAGAGCTGGTCAAATCCAGGGAATATGCGGAAGAAATCATCCGCAACTTCCTGGATACGTTAGTGGTGACCGACCGAAATGGAGAAATTAAAAAGATAAATGAAGCGACGATTGAATTGCTGGGATACGAAAAAGAACAGCTGCTGGGTGAACATATATTCAAGATTTTTGCTCCGGGGGAAGAAGAAGCTGTTATGGAGATATTTACGGGATTGCAAAAAGAAATCCATAAAACCGGTGAAATAAGAAATGTACAGCTGGATTATCAGACCGCCAGCGGCGAGCTGATCCCCATGTCTTTTAACGCCTCCACGATAAAAGATCCTGAAGGAAAAGTTACAGGTGTAGTCGCCGGTGCCAAGGATATAAGTGATCTCAAGGAAGCACAGCGCAAGTTGTCCAGGGCGGAAAAATTGGCGGCCATAGGTGAAATGGCGGCCGGGATAATGCATGAAATTAATAATCCCAACTCATTTATCAAAGGTAATATTGAATTTATAGAGAAAATTGTAAAAAAATTGCTGGACGCTGTGAAAGAGGGAAGCCGACCGGATGAACTGGAATGGATGGAGGAGGAGGTCTTTGAGGCTGTTCAGGGGTTGAAGCAGGGGTCAAAGAGGATCTCGGAGATTGTAAACAACGTAAAGCTGTTTAGCCGCCGTGAAACAGAAGAAAATTATTACGAGCGATTTGATCTGCACAAGATCTTCCGGCAGGTTATTAAACAGTATTTCAAGGTTTACGGTGCGCGAGAGTTCGAATTTGTTGTTGAAAATTCCGTAGATGAGGGGGAAGAAGTTGGGGTCTATGGTTCTGCGGGAGAAATTGAGCAGGTTCTTTCCAATTTAATTGATAATGCAATCGACGCCGTCGATGAGCGGGAGACACCGGGTAAAATAATTATTTCCCTGGAAAAAAGCTGCGGCCGGGCGATTGTAAGTGTTGCCGACAATGGACCCGAGATTCCGGAGGATATCCAGGATAAAATCTTTGATCCCTTTTTCACCACAAAAAAACCGGGAAAAGGAACCGGGTTGGGTTTATCGATCAGCAGCGCTATTATTGAACACATGGGCGGTGAAATGCAGCTGGAATCCGGTCCGAAAAAAGGAGCTGAGTTTATAATAACCCTGCCCCTCGAAAAAGAATAGCGGCTCGTCATTGACAAAACAATTTTGTGAGTTTAGTTTAATTCTTATAAGTAACTGATTGATATTGTAAATACGGTTTTTAAAACTTTTTAAAAGGAGTGAGTAAAATGGGTAACAGCAATAACGGATTAGAAATTCCGATTATGAAGGTCTGGGATAATATCATCGCCACCGCAATCGTTGGTTCCCTGGACAGTGAGCGGACTGAAAAATTAATGGAAGCGCTGCTGGATGAGGTTGATCGACTGGGGGCCCGGTTTACCATCATTGACATTTCGGGCGTCCCATCAATGGATACCCAGGTTGCTCAGCACCTTTTGAAGCTGGCCAGTGCCCTGAATATGATGGGCAGCCAGTGTATCCTGAGCGGAATCCGCCCGGACGTGGCCCAGACCGTGGTTGATTTTGATATCGATTTTTCAGCGGTGCGTCCCCAGCCCAACCTGGCTTCAGCACTTAAAATTGCTCTCCAGAAACTCGGCTATTCAATTTCCAGTGACTAATACAAAGGTGGATGATTATCCATGAGTGAATTCAAAGCTCCCGCGGTTGAATACAACAATTATCTCATTGTCCCGTTCGAGGATTCCCTGGACGATGAGAAAATACAGAATCTTAAATCATGGATCATAGAGAAAATATGCCGCCATGAAAATCTCCGGGGCGTGGTCCTTGATCTTTCAGCTGTTCGCCTCGTTGATTCCTATATCGCGCGTATACTCGGGGAAATAGCGAGTTCCCTGTTTATGGAAGGAACTCGCTGTGTAATATCCGGTATCCGTCCCGAAGTTGCAATCACCCTCGTGGAAATGGGAGTGGTTCTTTCGGAAATTCCAACGGCGTTGAATGTGGACCACGCTGTGGAATTGCTTGAATCTACTTTGGAATCGGATTACAGTGGTTGATTATCATGGGTAATTGTATTGAAAAGTTTGCTGTGGAAAAAGAAAAGGAAGTCTCCTCGCTTCGGACGGAACTGCGCGCTATAGCGGAAGATTTCGGATTTGGATTGGTCAAGCAGACAAAAATCATTACTGCCTGCGTGGAGCTTTTGCGCAACGCCCTGATTTTTGCCGGCGGAGGGCAGATAAAAATAAAAGAAATCAGCGCCCGGGGGGAAGAAAAACAGGGGTTACAATTTGTGATCTCCGACTGCGGCCCGGGAATTGATGACCCGGCCAGAGCAATGAAGGATGGCTGGTCGGGTCCTGACAGCAATGGCCTGGGAAAAGGACTTCCCGGTTCGAAAAACCTTTCCGATGAGTTTACGCTGGAGACCCAGCAGGGGGAAGGTACAACTGTCACTATTGTTTTTTACAGATGAAACACGAGTTTAGTTTTTCCGACGAAAAAGAAACTATCCAGGATTTACCCCGAGTATTCAAACAGTTTTGCCTGGACAGGGAAGTCGCTGAAGAAATAATTTATCGTTCAAATCTTATTGCCAGGGAAATGGCCTCTAACCTCAGTAAATACTCCGATGATTCCCCGGAACTACTTTGCCACCTCTGGGATCTCGACGCTGGTTTTGTTATAGATATGCTATCCATGGACCGGGGTCCGGGGTTCCGGTCCGGTACTGAAACAGACGGAAAAAAGGATAAAAATCCAGGCCTGGGAATCGGGCTGGAAGTTATTCACCGCCAGGCCGAAGAATACGATCTGTATTCAGAACCGGGAAAAGGGACGGTGGTTTTTGCCCGCATTTATGGTTCGGAATTTATATCGAATCCTTTCGGCAAGCTTCAGGTCGGAGTTTCCCTCAGACCCTGCAAGGGTGAGCAGAGATGTGGTGATAGCTGGAATTTTGTGAATCGGGACTGCTGTTATTTTTGTATGAGCGACGGCTTGGGGCACGGCGAAAAGGCCGAGGAGGCTTCCGCCGGTGTTATGGATTACTTCTCGGCTGAATACGAGCGTCCCCCGGAAGATTTCTTTGACGAACTTAACGAGAAACTGCGGGGAGAACGGGGGGCCGTGGTTGCCCGGGGAAAAATCAAACCGGATGAGTGTCTGTTTCAATGCTCGGGAGTAGGAAATATTAAAGGCAGTCTTTTCCTGAAAGAAGATGAAACCCCTATTTACTTTAAACACGGTACTGTTGGATATAAAAATAGAACGCCAAGAGTGTTTAATGAAAAATGGGATCGGTCCGCTGATCTTTTCCTGCAAACGGATGGTCTGAAGACTCACTGGGACCTCGATGAATACCCGGGACTCTCTGGGAAGCATAACGCAATCAAAGCCGCGCTGGCCGTCCGGGAGTTTGGGCGCCCAAACGACGATTCAATGCTCCTCTGGATATCCGGTAGTACCCAGTAACAGTATTCAAACCATTAGTTTCTGAAAGGATGCTGCATTTTTTGCCAGCGCAGGATATCTGCAGCTGGTATAATATATTTATCAGATGTTACCGGGTTTGATCCCTGTGCTAAGGAAGTTAAGAGTTGTAAGTTAAAAGCAGTTCAATGTTCAGAGTTCAAGGTTCAAGGTTTTGAATTTGCCTATGCAAATGTTCTAGATTTACCTCTGTGTCCCTCTGTGCCCTCTGTGGTAAAGAGGTTTTGAAGTTGATTTAATAATATTAAAATATTTGCCTTTGTGTCCCTGTGGTAAACAGGTTTTGAATTTGAAGTTCAACTTGAAACTTTAAACCGAAAACTGGAAACCACCACTGTATGTATATCCATTGTTACAGTTTTACTCTTTCATTGCTGGACAATATTTAGGTGATATGTAAGTATAAATAAATCCTTGTGGTATTGGAGGCTATATTATGAATCGAATACTGGTTGTTGATGATGAGCCGGAAATAGTTTCCATGCTAAAAAGAACCCTGTCCCTGGAGGGGTTTGAAGTGGAAGGGGTAAGCCGGGGCAAAGATGCCCTGGAGATGATGAAGGAAAAACTTTTCCCCATAGTGATCCTTGATATAAGACTTCCCGAAACAAGCGGCCCCGAACTACTTAAAAAATTCAGGGATATAAACCCCCTGGTTAACGTGGTAATGATAACCGGTTATTCCTCAATGGATAATGTTGTGGACTGCCTGGGCGGCGGTGCGGTGGATTACTTCACAAAACCCCTGGATATGGATTTATTCGTAGAAACCATAAGTCAGATAGACGCCAAAATAGACCGCTGGAGAAAATCAATCGGCATGGGTTAAAACGATAAACCAGTTCACCACTGAGGAAAGAAAAAAAAGGGAAACGGGGAAAAAGTCAAAAGCAAATTCAAAGACAGGTTACCACAGAGGACATGGTAAAGGTAAAAAAATAAACGGAGTAAAGTCAAAGTCA
>JBKGYI010000141.1:0-4612 GCA_046546195.1 bacterium
ACCTCTGTGATTTTTCAGCAACTCCCCGACTGAGTGCTGGACGGCAATGACGGGGCATTGGAAGGTTTTGCTAATTGTTTGTTTTAATTTTTAGTGCCGAATTGTTATTTTGTTCACTTCGAAAAGGAGAAAAAAGGATGGCCAAAATTGCTGTTATTGCTGATATCCATGCCAATTATACTGCACTGGCAGCGGTTCTTTCCGCTTCGATTCTGGAGGAGGGGGTGCCGTTGCTGTGTGCCGGCGATCTGGTGGGATATGGCCCGCGCCCGGGGGCTGTCATTGATCGTTTAAGCGAACTGGGTGCGCGCTGTATCAGGGGAAACCACGACGCGGCGGTGGCCGGTGATAATTCTATTCTGAAGAAATTGTGCTGGCAGGCCCGCGAGGTCGTTCTCTGGACCAGGAAACACCTGAACAGACAGCAGCTCCGGTTTCTGTCGTCGCTGCCCCTCAGCCTGAAAATTGGCTCCTGGCGCTGTTACCACGGTAGTCCCCGCTGCCCTTTGTTTGAATATCTGGAAACTTCTGCTGCTGTGATTAAAGCGCTGCAGGCAGAAAAAGATGCCGCCGGTTTGATTGTTGGCCATCTGCATAAGCCACTTTGTTACCGAGGATCCTGCTCTGCTGAGCTGGAGATGGTTAAAATTAATTACGGTGAGCCGGTTGATTATTCCGGGAAGCGGATGGTTTTCAATCCCGGCAGTGTCGGCCAGCCCCGTGACGGTGATCCGCGTGCTTCTTTTGCTGTTCTTGATACCGGGGAAGCTACAGTTACCTGGTACCGGGTTGAATATGATCTGCAGGAGACAATGGACCGGATTCGCAGGGCTAACCTCCCCGATTCCCTTGCCGTCAGGCTGGCGAGCGGGTTGTGATTAACTGTTCCAGCGGGTTGATTCATTTTGTTGATCGGGATAACAACCTGTCCTGGAGTTTTGATCGGCGCGGTTTTTTTCGTTCCGCCGTTGCGCCGGGAGTAAAATATAAACGTGGCTGGTCAGGGGTTGTTCAGGAAATAAAACTGCGGTCAGCCGGTGGATTTTCGCCTAAAGATGCGCGACCGCTCAGGTTGTCGCAAACAGAAAAAAAATTAAACCATTTCCACGTTGAAGTTGAGAACTTCTGCCGTGATTTTGGCGAAATGGAGACCTGGCAGAGTTATATTGGTGAATATGATTCGAAAAAATATTATCGCAATAAGCAGCGTTTCAGGCAAATATGGGGTTCTGTTCCTATCCTGCCCCCTGATCAATACCGGGCGCTTGTCTTTAATCTTACAGAGGGCTGTTCCTACAACAACTGTAATTTCTGTGATTTTTACCGGGGGATAGAGTTTGATTACAAAGATAAAAACCAGTTTGCTGACCACCTGCGGGCAGCGGTTGATTTTTTTTCCGGAGTGCATGATTTTTTCACGGAAATATTTCTTGGTTCCGGTGATGCACTGTCGGCTCCCCCGGATGTTCTGCGGCGGTCATTGGAAATGATCGGTGCTGTTTCTGTTCTTGCTGAAAAACCGGTGCATGCCTTCGCTCCTGGCTTTATTGCCTCCTTATATGGCCCGGAGGAATTAAATAATCTTGTAGAACGTGGCTTGCAAAGAATTTATTTTGGCCTGGAATCGGGTAGCGATGCTGTTTTGAAAAAATTAAATAAACCGTTTACTGTTGATCAATTAGCCGCCGGTATCCGTCTGTCCCGGGAGGCGGGGGCGCATTTTGGTATAATTATACTGATTGGTGCTGGTGGAAAGAAATACTCGGCCAGTCATGTTGAAGAGACGATTGAATTTCTTAATAAATTAGACTTTGCCCGGGGCGACAGATTGTTTTTGAGCCCCCTGGGCGAGGGGAAAATAGGCTGGGCTCCGGGTTCTACCGAGCAGCCGATGTCCGACCAGGAAAAAATAATTCAGGGACAGCAAATTCGCGCCGGTCTCAAGGATTCTGTACCGGTTGCCCGTTATGAAGTAGAAAATTTTTTATATTGAGTTAATAATCACCTCTTAAACTGTTTTGTTTTAGAAAAAGACGAAAAACAGAAGAACCAATAGCAAGGGAAAGTGATGCTGCTGTGGAATTTTTAAAAGACTGGCCGGCGAGGAGTTTGGCCGGTGAGTTGCCGGCTGTCGAGGAACTGATCGCTGTGCTGGAGGCTACTGGTTCTGAACTTGATTTTTTGTATAAAATCGCCGACGAGGTGCGTGAAAAGTATACCGGCGCGGAGGTTCACGTCCGGGGAATAATTGAGTTTTCCAATATCTGTCAAAAAAACTGTAATTACTGCGGGATCAGAAGTGGCAATAACAGTTTGCAGAGATACATGATGACCCGCGGTGAAATTCTCCGCGCCGCCCGGCAGGCGAAGGAATTTGGTTATGGGACAGTTGTTTTACAATCCGGTGAGCAGGCGGCTGACCCGCGATGGCTTTGCGAGCTGATAGAAGAATTAAAAAATGATACAGAAATTGCCGTCACTCTTTCGGTTGGTATATGTCCGCCGGAAGTTTACCATGATTTTAAAAAAGCTGGTTGTGATCGTTATTTGCTTCGTTTTGAAACAGCGAATGAAGAAATTTTTAAACAACTGCATCCGGATGAAAATTTTAAAAATAGAATTAAAGGGTTGAAAGAGATAGAAAAAGCTGGTTTGCAGACCGGCAGTGGCTTTATGATCGGCTTGCCGGAATCAACCCTGGAGGATATCGCCCGGGATATAATTTTCACCTCTGAATTGAACCTGGATATGATAGGCTGCGGGCCGTTTATCAGTTCCCCGGCAACTCCGCTGAAAAATTTGGATTGTCTGCTTGTGGACAGGGAAATATATTTTAAAACAATAGCCCTGCTGCGGCTGCTTAATCCGCGAGCTCATATTCCGGCTACTACGGCTTATGATGCTCTTTTCAGAGATGGTAGGAATCGTTTGTTAAAGCAGGGAGCCAATGTTTTTATGCCCAACATTACCCCGCCGCAGTATCGCAGCAGCTACCAGCTGTATCCGGATAAACCCTGTGTTGACGAACACGCCTCTCAATGCGCCGGCTGCGTAAAATCCAGGCTTGCTTCTTTGAATAGACCTCTCGCCAAAGGCCCCGGGCACAGCATGAAAAAAATATCCGACCGGGTTAACAGTTGATCCCGGATGAGTTTTTCTTGTGCTGGCGCTTATATTTCTATATATTAATTTGTAAAAGCGTTCTGCGCCAGACTCTATAAGAGTAAACAATTAATAGATATTTTAACGGAGGTTTTAAAAATGAAAAAAGTAGTCGGCCAGATGTTTATTTTCCTGCTGTTTGTTGTTTTTGTTAACGCCGTTTTTTTGGGAGAAGTTAATGCCCGTAAGAGCCTGGAGGAGTTTCGTCGTCAGCGTGAGAGTGGTTTGGAGAGGTATCAGCAGGAGCGGCAGGAGGATATTGAAGAGATCCGGCAAGCTTACGAGGAGTTCTATAAAAAACGGCGCCAGGCTTTCCGAGATTTTGTGGACAGTATGGAGCGCCGCTGGGGTGAGGGGAACGCCAGAGTTCCAGACCGAAAAAATTATGTTGCTTACAGTGAAAAACGCAATCGCCGGCATGCAGTTGATTTTGAAGAAGGGAAAGTTGAAGTGGAGGTTATCCTTGATCCCCAGGATACTGAAAACGCGGTTGAGCAGCTGCATGCCCAAATTGTAGAATTGGTTACCGATCGCGGCAGGGATATAGTAGAGGAGGAATTAGATGAAGAATCAGAAGAGCCGTCTACGGCTGAACCGGTGCTGGCGGGTCAGTTAAAAAACAACGCCGGTGAGATAGTTGATGAGTCGAACGCCGAGCAGTTTGCCGAGGAAATTATTGAAGCCAATAATATTAGCCGTCAGAAAGTGGAAACAGAAGAAACAGGTGAACAGGAAGTCGTCAGTCTTGATTTTTCTCTGATTCCCAATCACCTGGTGGAAAGGGTAGCCCGTTTCCAGGAGAGAGTGATCAAGCATGCCCGGGCCTGGGATCTAAATCCGAGTTTGGTATTTGCAATTATCCACACTGAAAGTTATTTTAATCCCCAGGCCCGGTCCCATATCCCGGCCTACGGGTTAATGCAGATTGTTCCCCAAACCGCCGGTAAGGATGCATATAATCATATCTACGGTGAGCAGAAACTGCTTGGTCCGAATGACCTTTACGATCCCGATCAGAACATTAAATTTGGGACAGCCTATATAGATCTATTGCTGAATCGTTATCTCACCCCGATAGAAAATCGGGAAAACCGGCTTTACTGTGCCATTGCCTCCTATAACACGGGGGCGGGAAATATGTCCCGCGCTTTCGTGGACAATACGAGTATTTCGCAGGCCGCGGATGTGATTAACAGGCTGAGTCCCCAACAGATCTATAATAAACTGTACCGTGATCTTCCCTATGAGGAAACGCGAAATTATATGGAGAAGATAACTGAAAATCAGGAACTATATCGCCAGTGGGATAGCTGAGATAGAACTTTTAAAAAGTATGCCGGCTGACGCACATGGATGTGCTAATGCTGCGGACACAGGGGTGGGCAAGAGCAGCGTGCCAGCTCCTCTGTTTGCCCCTTTTTTGTTGTTTACTTCTTTGGCGTTAAGTTTT
>JBKGYI010000142.1:0-4600 GCA_046546195.1 bacterium
GGTTAACTACCGGCTCAGGCTTCCCTGTGTTCTTCGTTTTTTTGATTGTGTTGATGATGTTTTAACTGCGGACCGGGAATGCGGCCGTGTCTGTCAGACTGATTGCAAAGGGGAGATATGATGAATATAAAAAAAGAATGGCGCGCCCTGCTGTTGATTGTTGGCGGATTTTTTCTCTTCTATTTTCTGCCGGTGGGCTGGGATAAATTTAATACGGCGGTAATTTCTTCGCTGGAACTGGCCCGCTGGTACGCGCGGGAGCATGTTATTCTCTGTCTGCTCACCGCTTTTTTTATTGCCGGTGCGATAGCGGTATTTTTAAACGAAAAGACGGTCATTAAATACCTGGGCGCGGAGGCCAACAAGGTTGTCGCCTACGGAGTGGCTTCGGTTTCCGGCAGTATTCTGGCTGTCTGCTCCTGCACGGTGCTGCCGCTGTTTAACGGTATCTACCGGATGGGGGCCGGACTTGGTCCGGCGGTCTCTTTTTTATATTCCGGTCCGGCGATAAATGTCCTGGCCATAGTTCTCACCGCCCGGATTCTTGGCTGGCAGCTGGGAGTGGCCCGGGCCCTGGGAGCAGTGATTTTCAGCATAGTTATAGGCCTTTTGATGCATTTTATTTTTATAAAAGACGAAATCGAAAACAAGCGGAAAGCTCAGCTGGTCGAAGATGAAGGGGAGGGCAGGCCCCTTTGGCAGACGGTAATCTATTTTGCCGGGATGGTCGGGGTGCTTGTTTTTGCCAACTGGGGCAAACCGCAGCAGGTGGAGGGAATCTGGCATCTGATTTACGCCTGCAAGTGGTGGCTGACCGCCGGGTTTGCGCTTCTGGTCGGGGCCAGTCTGGTTGCCTGGTTTAAACTTGCCCTCTGGAAATTTTTGCTGGGAATAATAATTGTGGGAATGACAGCGTTTTATTTTCCAGATTATCCCCAGCTTGCATTTGGTATTGGCGCCGTCTATCTGGCCGTATCTATATATTCCTCCAACGAGGAACTTGAAAAATGGTTGGGCGAATCCTGGGGGTTTGCCCGCCAGATACTGCCTCTGCTGCTGGGCGGAGTGCTGGTGGCCGGAATTTTCTTCGGCCTTCCCGGCGGGAAAGGTGGACTTATTCCCCACCGCTGGGTGGCAGGTTTAGTCGGTGGCAACAGCCTGTTTGCCAATTTTATAGCGGCCATCTCGGGCGCCCTCATGTATTTTGCCACCCTGACTGAGGTTCCGATCCTGAAAGGCTTGCTGGATTCCGGGATGGGCTACGGTCCGGCCCTTGCGCTGCTTTTAGCAGGTCCGGCGGTATCATTGCCCAATCTGCTGGTCATCCACTCGGTGCTTGGAACCAGGAAAACTTCCGTTTATTTTGTTCTGGTGGTAATTATGTCCACCGTCGCCGGCTGGATCTACGGTGCCTGGCTTGTCTGAATACAAAAAGCATCAGCGAAAATAGGAAAGGTTACGAAGTAACGAGGTGACGGAGGGACGAAGTAAAAGTTAAACACAAAAGCCGGGCACAGTGATTGCGTCCCGGAATTCATCTTGAATTTGACGTCAGGTTTTAACTCGCAACTTACAACTTGCAACTCATAACTATATTTACGAGGAGGTTTTAATGATGAAAACTTTAAAAATTCTTGGCGGTGGATGTGCTAAATGTGATGAACTGGCCGAAAGAGCGGGGGAGGCCGCCGGACGGCTTGGCATTGAATATAAGATCGAAAAGGTTACCGACCCGGCTGAGATCGCCGAGTATGGGGTAATGCTGACTCCAGCCCTGGTGGTTGACGGGGAAGTAAAAACAGCCGGAGATGTTCCGGAGGTTGAGAAGATCAAAGAACTGCTTCAGTAATCTTGACCAAGCAGCAAATTATGTAAAAATAGACCGCGGTTCAATGGGCACAATTTCCGGAGCATTGTCGTAAAATATTTTCCGCCGGCTCAAATAACTGCAATTGTTTAACACTTCGATACTTCGAAAATTTTCGAAGTATCGAAGTGTTTGTTTTATAAAAAGAACTGTTAGGACTTGGTTTTTATCAAATTTTTACCAGTGGTTCAGGTTTTTCAAAAACTATCCGACCCGCCCGTTTTGTTCCAATTAAATGAGGGAGTTTTATTTTTACCTGCTAAATTAAAACAGCCGATTCTCCCTTGATTATATGAGTAAAACCGATTATAGTCATATAGTGACTGTGAAAAAATAATCAGTATAAAAATATTCGAGGAGGCGGGTTGATGGAAAAACAGCAAGATAAATCGGTTGTGGAGGAGAATAAAAGTTCCGGTCTGGGAGTTTTTGAGAAGTATTTAACCTTCTGGGTTGGCCTGTGTATAATCGGCGGAGTTCTGCTGGGGCAGTTTTTTTCGGTGGTTCCAAATACCCTGCAGAAGTTTACCTACTACCAGGTTAATCTGCCCGTGGCTGTGCTGATCTGGTTTATGATCTATCCGATGATGGTACAGATCGATTTTGGAAGTATCTGGGAGGCCGGCAAAAAACCTAAAGGTCTGACCGTCACCCTGGTAACCAACTGGCTGATAAAACCGTTCAGCATGTATTTCTTTGCCTGGCTTTTTATTATGGTCATTTTTCGGAATTTTATTCCGGTCGAACTGGGCAAAGAGTATCTTGCCGGTGCTGTTTTGCTGGGAGCCGCTCCCTGCACGGCGATGGTTTTTGTCTGGAGTTACCTGACCGATGGTGATCCCACCTACACGCTGGTTCAGGTCTCCGTTAACGACCTGGTGTTGTTGTTTGCCTATGCGCCGATTGTGATGTTTTTGCTCGGCTTGAGCGATATAATCGTTCCCTGGAACACAATACTTCTTTCCGTGGTTCTGTATATTGTGATTCCGCTTTTAGCCGGTTACCTCTCACGCGAGCTTCTTATTAGATTTAAGGGGATAGAGTGGTTTGAAAACGTGTTTCTGACCCGGCTTGGTAATCTGACCATAATCGGGCTTCTGCTGACGTTGATTCTTCTGTTCTCCTTCCAGGGCGACAGAATTATGGACAATTATTTTCACATCGTTCTGATTGCAGTGCCTCTCATAATTCAGACCTTTTTCATCTTTACGATCGCCTATCTGGCCTGTAAACTGTGGAAGATAAAACACTCGGTTTCTGCGCCGGCGGCGATGATCGGGGCCAGTAATTTCTTTGAGCTGGCCGTGGCCACGGCGATAGCCCTGTTTGGTCTTCAGTCCGGAGCTGCCCTGGCGACTGTGGTTGGTGTTCTGGTCGAGGTTCCGGTTATGCTCGGTCTGGTTGCTATTGCCAACCGTACCCGTCACTGGTTCCCCGAAACCGATCAAATCAAAGCACAGGCGGCAGAAGTTGAAGCATAAACTTTTAAGAAAGCAGGGATAAAAATGTTTAAAAAGAAAGTTTTACTGGCAACTGATTTTTCTGAAACGGCTTTAAAATTGATGAACTGTCTTGAGGAACTTAAAAAACTCGGCGTCGAGCAGGTTTTACTTGTCCATGTGGTTGATATCCACAGCGCCAAGCTCGATGCTGGAGAACTGCAGAAAGCGGACCGGGAAAAGTTGGAAGAGGTTAAAAAAGAGATAGAGCAGATGGGCTTTGAGGTGGAAGTTGAAGTTCCCATCGGCGGTCCTGTCGCTGAGATAAACCGGCTGGCCGAATCCGAAGACGTCGGGGTCATTCTGGTGGCTTCCCATGGCAGAGGTCCGATCAAAAGAATCGCTCTCGGCAGCACTACCCACAACCTGCTGCGCCGGACCAACTGTCCGCTCCTGGTTGAAAAGTATAAAAACATTGATTGTGAGGGAGATGTTTCGATCGCCTGCGCCCGGAAGTTTGACAGAATCTTTGTGGCCACCGATCTATCCGAGCCGTCCGCGCGGGTTACTGAAATGATTAAAAAAATTGAAGCTCCGGCGCAGGAAATAATCCTGGCCACTTTTTTTGAAACCAGCTCCGATGCAGAGCAGCTCCGGGAAGACAGGAAAATCACCGAAGAGCGCATGGAGAGCATAAGAGATGAGCTGCTTGCCAGTGATGCGGCCCGCGAGGTCAGTATTATAATTGGAGAAGGGGAAGCCGCCGATAATATTATCAGTGCGGCCCGGGAGCATCAGGCCGGTCTGATTATGATCGGCAGCCATGGCCGCGGCGGGCTAAAAGAACTTCTCCTCGGCAGCACCGCCGAAACAGTCGCCCAGAAATCTTCGATTCCCGTCCTGCTTGTCCCTAACAGGGAGAGTTGACTTCGTGCAACTGGTAGAGATCATAAAAGCCCTGGCCCATGAGAACAGGCTCCGGATTTTAAATCTGCTCAAGGATTCATCGCTCTGCGTATGTGAACTGGAAAATCTGCTGGGCATCAGCCAGTCCAACGCATCCCGCCATCTGAAAAAGTTAAAAAACTGCGGTTTGATAAGCGGCCGCAAACAGGAACAGTGGGTTCACTACGATTTAAACGAAGAACTTTTGGAAAAACACAGTTTCATCAAACAACTGCTGGAGAACGAATTTTCCAATCAGCCGCTTTTCCGGCGGGATATTGATAAGCTGCGCCGCTACAATGAAAGTGATTATACCTGCGAGAACATAGACGAAGCTGATATATTTTAA
>JBKGYI010000143.1:0-4595 GCA_046546195.1 bacterium
TTCAACAACTTCGTCTCCCTGGAGCAGATAACGGTCTTCGCAGGGAGTGACTTTAATCGGTTGTTTTTGTTTCATCCGGACTACCCGTTCCGGTTCCTCCTTTTTCTTTTTATCTCTATCTTTTAAATTTTCGAAGATATCCCATATTTTTTCAACAACTTTGTCCAGTCCGATCTCCTCCAGAGCGGATATAGCAATAACCGGTCCCGGAGCCGGCGCGATCTCTTCCTGGAATAGCTTCACAATCCCGGGGTCCTCGATATCAATTTTATTGCAGGCAATAATCACCGGTTTTTCAAGTAGTTTCTGATCGTAGGAGGCCAGCTCCTTGCGGATAGTGTTGTATTCGCCTACCGGATCGCTACTGCTCATATCTATCAGGTGCAATAATATTTTAGTCCGGTCAATATGGCGTAGAAAATCTATTCCCAGCCCTGCTCCCCGGTGTGCGTTTTCTATCAACCCTGGTATATCGCACAGGATAATCTTTTTGTAATCTTTTGTTAAGACCCCGAGATTGGGATTCAGGGTTGTAAAAGGGTGAGCACCTATTCGGGGATGAGCCTCGGTAAGTTTGCTGAGCAAGGTTGATTTACCGGCGTTGGGGGCTCCGATTAATCCGACATCGGCAAGAAGTTTTAACTCCAGTTCGAGATGCAAAATTTCACCCGGTTCGCCCAGTTCGTGGAAACGTGGCCGCTGGCGGCGACTGTTGGTAAAACAAGTGTTGCCTCGCCCGCCTTTACCACCCCGAGCGACTGTCTTTTCTTCCCCTTCAGAGGTTAATTCGCCAATAAACTGGCCGGTTTTTTTATTGCGAGCAATTGTACCGACAGGAACTTTGACAACCAGGTTGTTGCCCTGGCTACCCTGTTTATTATTAGGTCCGCCGTCAGCACCGTTTTCTGCTGTCAGTTTATGTTTGTAATTAAGATGTTGAAGGGTGTTTTTTTCATGGCTGGCAATTAAAATGACATCGCCCCCTTTGCCACCATTACCGCCATCAGGTCCGCCCCGGGGCTGTTAGGGCTGGCTTTGAAACGAAGTGCAACCGTTGCCGCCGTCGCCACCCTGGGCTATTAGGCTGACATGATCAATAAAAGGGCGAGACATAGTTATCACACTTCGGTTATTTTAGGGGAATTGCCATAAACAGATATGGTCTGATAGGCCGAACTTTTTTACGGTCAGGATTCAGGCCGGAGCAGCAGCGGGAGCGTCTTTAAGCAGTGCAATTTCTTCCTCGGTGAGCACACTGATCTGGCGGCGTTTAGAACCTTTGCGATTGAAGAACACATAACCGTCTTTTTTTGCAAAAAGCGTATCGTCTTTACCGCGCCCAACATTTATACCGGGATGATATTTTGTTCCCCGCTGCCGGACCAGAATATTACCGCCTTTTACCCACTGCCCTTCAAAACGTTTGATACCAAGACGTTTTGATTCGCTATCGCGTCCGTTACGGGTTGCACCTTGACTTGCTTTTGTAGACATAATAAATCCTCCTTGGAATTCTGATGTTTTAAAATACTGTCCATTTATAAATTGTGGACAGTAATAATCATATCTTTTTTTATAGCAAAAAGCAATTGTGGTTAAACAGAAAAATCCGCCGCCCGTTTAACTTTCTGTAACTCTGCAATGCTCGGGATAATTTTTTGCCAGCCGCCGGGCGACGACACAAACAGCTTTTAGCACTCCGGAAACAGTTAGCCACTCCTTGTTTCGCAGGCGATTCTGATCGATCACCAAATGCCGCAGCGGTTTGTCCGGTTCACTTGAGTAATCGACAGCTGTTTCTGGCAAACCGCTAACTGCGGCGATTAAAACCTCGAAGATGGTAGAGATGGAAGCACAAACGATATCGTTGCCTTTTTTATCCGCGCCGCTGTGGCCGTGGACCGTCAGGCCTCGTGGTTCACCGTTGTCATTGCGGTGGATTGTTATCTCTGTCATAGCCGGTTTTTTTAAACAGCAATAGATTCGATTTTAATCCGGGTCAAATCATCCCGGTGGCCCAGTTTTCGGCGTTGACCTTTGCGGCGTTTGTAGTTGTAGACTGTAATCTTATCGCCGCGAAAATGTTCGTCCACCTGTGCTTTGACTGTGGCATTTTCAACATAAGGTTGTCCGATAAGCAGTTCATCCTCGTCGCTGACAAGTAAAATATCACTTATTTCTATAGTTTCTCCCTCTTCCTCAGAAAGACGGAAAACAGTTATTTCTGAGTCAGGTTCAGCTTTGTATTGATGACCGCCAAGTGAAAAGATAGCGTACATAGTTATTCCTCCTTAAGAAAAAGAATAGTTTAAATGGTTCCTGCGGGAATGTCAAGCCGGCAGGGACGCCTGTTATGGCTTTTTGCCCGGGCTATCGGGCCTGTTGTTTCGATGTGTTGCGGGAAATATACTGGTTGGCCCGGCCCGGCCGCCGCGAGTTTTTTATCTTTACACCGGGTTCGCCTGTTATTATCGCAACAAATTCAAGATAGTATATTCTAACAGGATTATGAGTTTTATGCTGCGGTTTTAGTTGCTTATGCGCACACGGAAAGCTGGATTTTAATTTCCGTCAGATATAACATAAAAAGGATATATTCGCTGTTTTTAATCAAAAAGTCCACACTACCGAAAGTTCTTTTTGCTGCTGCGAAAGGGTTGGTTGTGGGGAAGGTGGCTTCAAATCGCTAATTGACCCCTTTGGGTTTGTCCGGGCCAGCTGGCTTTGCGAAGCGGTGTCCGGGGAAAGTTTTTGGAGTGGACTTATCAAAGCAAATCGCTGATGGTGATGAATTAATGTTGCGAAAGAGTTTTACAATACTTTTTCTGGGTTTGTTTTTATTTTACCCCGGATTTCGGGGAGCTTGTGGAGCGAACCAGCCGGATCAACCGGTCAGACTGGAGCAAGCTGACAACATGCACTGGCATGGAAAAAGAGGTGTTTTACATGCCGAGGGGGATGTTTTTGTTACCTGGGGACGATACCGTATTTATGCCGGCGAAGTGGAATACAATGTGGAGGAAGAAAAATTACTGGGCCGGAATAATGTTCGTATTTTTCCGGGTGAAGGGCGGCAAATCAGAGGCGAGTATCTTCAGGTCTATTTAGAATCCGGAGAAATAAAAGTCGAAGAATTTGACGGCGAGCTCCCCCCCTGGTATGTGCAGACCCCGTTTGTCGAGGGTGACATAGATACTCATCTGACCGGCGGTCGCGCGGCTTTTACAACCTGTGAACTTGAGAAACCGCATTACCGGTTGACCGCCGGGCGGTTTCATATCTACCCGGGGGATCGGCTTGTTGCTTATAATGCCTCCCTGTGGTTTGGAGAGGTACCGGTGTTTTATTTTCCGTTTATTGTACTGGATCTCAGGGACAGGCTCAGGCGCTGGAGTATTAGACCCGGACATTCCAGCCGCGACGGTTTTATGCTTGAACTGGGATATCGCTATCTTATGGAAGAAGATGGTTGGCCGGTCACCGGAACTGTGTATGGTGATTTGCGCGAATACGCCGGTCGTGGCGGCGGTATAGATGTGGAGTATGATAAAAAGGATAAATATGCCTATTTATATTATTTCAGATCGCACCGAAAGCCGCTGGTTCTTGAGGATGGCAGTGAAGTTCGCGGTGGTGAGAAAGAAGATCTCTGGAAATTAAAATCAAAAGTGGATTACAATTTCGATAATAGCAACTGGAAATTACATGGGGAAGCTGACTGGGCCGGGTATGCTCGTTTTAACAAGGAGTTCGAACGCAGTTTAGCCGCACGAAGTCAAAGCGATCGAAAGTTAAAAGGTTCGCTTATTCACCGTGATGATAAATCAATGTTTCGAATTGATGGCGAACGACGTGACCGGGTTGATACTGATGGCGATTTCCAGCGTTACTCGGCTTCTCTGCCTGATTTGCGATATCAGCTTTTTCCCGTCAATGTGTCCTGGCTGGGACGGGGAGTTTATTACCGGCTGGATGGACGCGCGCGGCGAAACTATGAGCTGGATTCCGGGCAGCGGTTGTGGAACTCATATTTGCAAACTTCACTTATAAAGTCGTTCTCGCCGACTCGCTGGCTGGGCCATTCATTCAGGGCTGGTTATCGGCATAATTATAAAGAAAGGTCCGCGGGGGATGAGAGTGAATATAATTCGATAGGAAATGTTGAATTGCGCGCCCGAAACAGTCTGCGAGTGTTTCCGGGGTTGAGTGTCGATCTAATCTATAATTTTGATCAGCGGGTCAACAGAAAAGATGAAGTGGAATTTGAGTTAAACCAGGATGACTACGGGATTGAAAAGCATGGTCGTGAGGAACATAATATAGACCTGGGTATCAGGTATGAAATTGACCGCGGGTATCTTTTCTTACGCGGTGGTTATGATCTGCGCAGTTCCGAGGATGTTAGTATTAAATCCGACAGCCGTATTTATTCGCCCCGCTTAAATTTTAATTTCAGTCTTACCCCCTACTGGCAATGGGATCAGTTTGTCGGTTATGATGTTCAGGAATCGGAGATTCAGCAGGCAAATACAAATTGGGATTTCAGATTGACAAGAAATTTTTCAACTGGATTTGGCTGGGATTATAACCGTCGA
>JBKGYI010000144.1:0-4550 GCA_046546195.1 bacterium
AGACACGGGTGATTACCGGGGCCGCTATCATGTGCTGGGGGGACTGATTTCTCCGCTGGATGGTATAGGGCCTGACCGGCTCAATATTCATTCTCTGCTCGATCGGGTTTTTGACAGTAACACAAATATAAAGGAGGTCATTTTTGCTTTTAATCCCACCAACGAAGGCGAAGTGACGATAAACTATCTAACAAAACAGCTTGCCGGCTCAGGTCTAAAATTGAGCCACCTGAGTTATGGCATCCCTGTTGGTAGTGATATCAATTACACTGATAAAATGACGCTCAGCAGATCATTTCAAAATCGCGTCGCGCTGCGGGAAGAGCCATCAACCCCCTAACAGAGGACAGTCGCCTGGTTTTGTTGGTTTTTTCCAGTATTATTCTCGGGTCCGGCATCGTTTATTTTTTATTTCTTCCTCAGCCGCCCCCCGGGCCGCAAAATATTCCCGTCCGGGAATTTTCTTCCTCTGATACCGAAAACCTTATTCTGGCCCGGGTAAAAGGAAGCGGTATAGTTAATCCCGGCAGCTACAGGTTAAATCCAGATAGTTCAATTATTGATCTGATCGAAGAAGCGGGTGGACTCAAACCCGATGCCCTAATTGGCGGTTATGACCTGACACAATCTTTGCATGATGGAATGAATCTGGTTATTCCCAGCCGTGATGCTCTGGAAAAAATAAAAACCGGAGAACGTGTTCTGACCAACGAGGATCTTCTCTATCTGAGCCGTCACCGCGAGCGCAGTGGAGACACAGGTGTCATTGATCTAAACACAGCCGGGCACTGGGAACTGCAGAGCTTGCCCGGTATTGGACCGGTTATGGCCCAAAGGATTATCGAATACAGGAAAAAAAAAGGAAGATTCAAAAGTGTTGATCAGCTTAATGAAATCACCGGGATTGGAGAAGTTACCCTGAAGCAATTAAAACCACTGGTCACAGCCCGTTAACCACAGGAAAATATTTTCATCAAAGCCTCGGGTTTTAAATCAGGCAGAGGCTCTCTGATTTCAGGACACACGGCCCTCGCGGCAAGAATCCCCGAACGCACCGCTGATTCCATGGTCGGCGGCCAGCCGGTTGCCGCCCAGTCTCCGGCCACAAAAAAATTATCCAGACCGGTTCGGGGGCCAAAACTGGTTTTAACAAACTCCGGGTTATAAGAAATAGTGGCCCGGTGATCTGTAAAGACCGAGGCCGCCTCTACTGCAAGATCAGACCGACACACCGCGGAAACTATCTCCCGACCTATCTCAACCAACTCTTTTTTATCTTTCAAGCCGGGACTGGCGCTTTTTATTAATTGGACATAGTTGTTGTCTTTACTATAAACGGGTGTGAAAAACCATTCGAAATAACAGGCAGGTAAAAACACCATCCGCGGCAGCCCGCCGCACTCCGATAACTTTAAGTGCAGTGTGCTGATTGCCGAATAATTCCATCCGGCCAGATTTGAAAATGGCTGTTTAGCCGCCGTGGAAGCAGAAAGCAAATTATTCAGACCTGATGGGGGCAGAGCGGCAATCAAATTGTCGGCCTGGTACTCCTGTCCGTTTCTGCAGAATACCTTACCGGTTTCTGGAACTATCCTGGTTACCAGGGTCTTTTTCCGGAATTTAACCCCGTTAATTTTAAGTTTTTCTTCAAGTTGTTCAAAAATTGTTCCCAGAGGCAAACGGGGGATATAGATACGACTGCTGTGACGATTGTTTAACAAACCACCATAAACCCATTTTTTAAAGCCGGCCAGGGCTATCCGGGAGGGGTGCTCGTTAAGGGCGCTTTTTAACATCGGGTACCAGAAAAGACGGTTAATATCAGCCGGCTGGTTTATCTTTAACCAGCTTCCGGCGGTGGGATATTTTGTTTTATCAGCCCACTTTAAAGCCAGTAGCCGGACCGCGGCAGTGCAGGCAGAGCGGCTAAAACCAAAGATATTAAAAAACAGTTTGGAAAGATGAAAAGGAGCCGGATAGTTTTTCAGGGAGACATCAAAATAGGAATCATCACCTAAGATTTTAAATGCGGATAACGGTTCAAATAGTTCTTCTGTTTTGGTCCACTTTCCAAAAAAAGCAAGGGCGTTTCTGCAGGCGCCGGTCAAAATATGCTGACAGTTATCAACCGGGAAATCGAGTCCGGGAAGATTATAGGAAGCGCAGCGGCCGCCCAACCGGTCTTTTTGTTCGAGCACCGTCACATTCTTGCCGGAGCCGGCCAGATGAGCGGCGGCGGATAAACCGGAAAGACCACCGCCGATAATTACTACGTCCGGAGACATTTTTCCGGTGAAAACAATGTTCCCTGCAGAGCTTTCAACATCAAACCCGGCAGATGGTATTTTTTATAACGCGGTCTGAATTCCCAGACAGAGAAACCAGATTTTTTCAGCGCGGCGAGGTAACCGCTGTAAGCCGCGGTCATCAAAGCCAGGGTAAACCGCTGCCGCGGGGCAACAGTTTTTAAAACAGTGACCCCTTCTTTATACTCTGTTTCGGCTCGTTCGGCCAGTTTTTCTAAAACCGCCTGGAATTTTGGACTGTTCTTCCGCTTCTTCCAGTCCTGATAGACGTTATGTTTTTCCAGTAAATCAAGCGGAATATAGCAGCGATTCCGGGCGTGATCTTCCGCCACATCACGCAGGATATTAGTATACTGATAAGCGCGGGCCAGCGATAAGGCGGATTCCTTCACTGCCTCGACCGGTGCTTTAAATAGATGCAAAGTCATCAATCCAACCGTGCCGGCGACGCGGTAACAATAAAGGTCCAGCGCGCTAATATCCCTGATTCTAACAGCGCCGATGTCTGTTTCTGCGCCTTTTATTAAATCCAGCGGATATTTTTTTGGTATTTGATAGTGTTCAATAACCCAGAGCAAAGCTTCCCAGACCGGTGCGTTCTGTTTGCCCTCCAGCCCCTGGCGCAACAGTTCAAGTTCCTGAGCCGCCCGGGCGTTATCGGTGTTCTCATCAACCGCATCATCAACAAGACGACAAAAATAATAAATAACATGTAATGCTTTTCGCTGCTGCGGCGGTAAAAACCAGAAGGCGGGATGAAAGGTGCTACCGCTTTTTTTGCTTTTTAGACAGCAATGCTGTATTGATTTTTCAGGAATTGTCATTGCTGACCTAACTTTCGGCTAAACATCCGGCCAAGGGCTCCCAGGATAATCTTTATTCTGTCGAGTTTCCCTATTGTCCAGCGCTGCTGAAAAACAGTATATTTTTTCTGTTCCAATTTATCCAGCACAGCAAGTCCTCCTGAATTAAAAATATCGATACTGAAGGAGGCAAAAAGACCGGGTTTTCCCAGCAGATTCCTGCCATTTTCAAGCCAGTTGCGAGTTCGTTCGACCTCAAAGGCCAGCAAGTTTCGCAGTTGATCGTTCATTTTCCGCTGCAGCAGTTGGCTGGTGCTAACCCCAAAGCGCCGCATATCCTCGGCGGGGATATAGATACGGTCTTTATCGAGGTCAATGGCCACGTCGGCCCAGAAATTAGTTAGCTGCAAACCACTGCAGGTAAGATCGGAATAATAGATATTTTTTTCAGTGGCAGCATCAAAGCAGGCAAGAACCAGCCGACCCACCGGATTGGCGCTGCGGCTGCAGTAATCGATCAATTCTTTAAAGGTCTGATAACGGGTTTTTGTCTGATCCTGACGAAAAGCAGAAATTAAATCACGAAACGGTTTAATTTCCAGATTGCGCCGCTCAACGGTCTCTACCAGGGCCCGAAAGACAGGGTGTGGGGGTGGTTCCCCCGCAAATAACTGTTCCAGCATCTTTTCGAACCGGTGCAGGTGTTCAAGTGCCTGGCCGGGGCTGGGAGATTCATCACCGAGATCATCAGCCCAGCGGCAGAAGGCGTAGATGTTTGCCAGATCCTGCCGGATGTCCTGGGATAGAAAGGGAACAACAACGGTAAAATTTTCATAATGGCTTTTTGCCAGCTGCCGACAGTAGCGGTGTGCTTCACAGCTGTTTTTTACCGTGAGATCAAGCGATCTATTCTTCAGGGAGTTCTAACTCCCAGAGCCGGTCAAACTCCTCGCGGCTGACTTCCTGGGCATCGTCGTGACAAAGTACCATCGCCCAGTCGACATTTAGCCGGTCATAATCGCCGGTTTCAGGAATATGAGTTGCAAACCGCTTTACCATGCGCTCATTATTTTCCAGCTCACATTCATAAACGCTAACTGCCTCGCCGCGGGTCGGCACATCCTGGTAAGTCCGATAATAAACAGTCCTTTGTGCTCCCATTAACTTAAGCCTCCAAATAATAATTTTAAAAATATCACCGAAATGAGGGAGAAGGATAATCCGAGTATCGAATATCCCGCGCTCCGGAACTTAATTGTATCCTTTTCAAATAATAAATTCCACATACCTGTTAACCCGTCCGGCCAGAACCTTCCAATGGTTTGTCATTGCCGGTACCAAGATCAAGTCCTGGCATGACGTATGACCGGGTAATCCAGCTCCCAACCCCCGTCATTGCCCGGCTTGACGCACAAGGATGTGTAAGAGCAGCGAGACGCAC
>JBKGYI010000145.1:0-4504 GCA_046546195.1 bacterium
GGATGAAATTGCTTGATGTGGTTGATAATTATCTCGGGCAAGAATTTACGGAAACCTTCCCTCGGTCTGTTATGGTTGCTGTTTCTGGCGGTGCAGACTCGATGGCTCTTCTGCATGTGTTTTCAGAACTCAAATCCCGGCTGAAATTTAAAATTTATGTTCTTCATCTTAATCATCAACTGCAGGACAAAGCCCCGGCTGCTGAACAGCTTGTGGAATCTTTCTGTTGCCGGAACGGAATCGATTTTGTAGGGGGGGCGGTGCTTGACCCGGCCCGTTTTTCTGAAACACGCCGTGGACTGGAGGCGGAAGCGCGTGCGGCCCGCTATGATTGGTTTGAGCGGGTGGCCGGGAGTCTTGGCTGCGAGCACCTTTTTTTGGCTCATCACCGTGATGACCAGGTAGAAACGGTTTTATTAAATATTGGCCGCGGCTGCGGGTTGGATGGTCTGGAAGGGATGAGAGAGGTAACCAGATTTGGAGAAAATCTTTTCCTGCACCGTCCTCTGCTGGCAATACAGCGGGCTGAAATAATGAAATACATCCAAGACAACGAGATTCCTTTTGTCCGTGACCCCAGCAATGAAAACCTTGATTACGCTCGCAACCGGATTCGTCACCGGCTCTTACCGCAGTGGGAAAAAGCCCAGCCCGATCCTCAAAGAGCGGTTTACGGGTTGAGCCAGCGGGCCCGCCGGGAGAATGATTTCTGGCGGGATTATCTTGCTGCCAATTTTGATTACCGGGAGAAAAAAGAGGAAGTTCGCATCCGAACCGGGGTGTATTTAAAGCAGCATCGTGCGGCCCGGTTGAGATTTCTTCATTTTACTGTGCGCCGGCTGGCGGGTTCGATACGGGGATTTGGTGAGACGAACTTTTTTCAGATAGATTCCCTGTTTACCGCGCAATCGGGTAAGAGGTTAGATCTGCCCGGAAACCTGAAAGCTATCAAGGAATATGAGTGGCTGGCGATATACAAGAAACTTCCCGAATTAAAGCCTGAAAAGATAAAAAGAGTGCCGGTAGAATTGAGCTGGGGAGGGGGAAGTGTAAAAATTATGCGGACTTACCCGGAGAATGCTGGTATCCATTATGTTTCTTTTTTAAACTATTTACCAGCTTCGGATTTTATAATCCGTTCATGGCAGCCGGGAGATTGTCTGCGGGGAGCGAAGGAAGATAAACTGAAAGAACTGTTTGAACAGCACCGGGTTCCTTACCGGGCCCGCCGTCGCTGGCCGCTGCTGGTGGAAGATGGAGGAGTTTTTGCTGTCCCCGGTTTTTTTCCGAGTGGAGGAAAAACGGCTAAAATTGTTGTAAGTTTTCAAACCGAAGAAGCATGTTTTTATTAAGAACCGGAGGTTATTTTAATGGTTGATTGGTCGTTTGCACGAGTGGATTCCATAATGGACGAGGTAATTTTTGATGAACAGCAAATTAAACGCCGGGTAAGTGAACTGGGGACTGAGATTACCGATAAATATAATGGGGAACCATTGTTGATCATCGGAGTTTTGCGCGGCGCATTTATTTTCATGGCGGATTTAATTCGTTCGATCGATCTTCCCATAGCGGTAGATTTTATGCTTGTATCATCGTATGGAGAACGTAAAAATTCATCCGGGGTTGTAAGGATTGTAAAAGATACCAAGGAAAACATTTTTGACCGTCATGTTCTTATTGTCGAGGATATTGTGGATACCGGGTATACATACAACAGCCTCAAAAAAACCCTGCAGACGCGCGAGCCCGCTTCGCTGAGGGTCTGCTCGCTGCTCAATAAAAAGATCAACCGCAAGGTTGAAGTTGATGTTGATTTTTACGGGTTTGAATCGCCGGACGAATTCCTGGTCGGTTATGGGCTGGACTACCTGGAGTATCACCGGGAATGTCCGTTTATTTTCAAACCGACCGAGGAGGCCCTTAATCAGCTTGAAGAGTAAAATTTTTAAAAATAAAAAACGTCCGCTGATAATGGGGATTGTCAATGTAACTCCCGATTCTTTTTATGACGGAGGTAAATATATTGATCCTGCCGTGGCAGTGGAAAGAGCTGCGGATATGGCGGTTTCCGGAGCTGACATACTGGATGTAGGCGGCGAATCAACCCGCCCGGGGGCGAAGGAAGTTGATATTGAGCTTGAAAAAAAAAGAGTTCTTCCGGTCATTGAAGCAATCCGGGCTGCCGGGATAAAGCTGCCGGTATCGGTAGACACAACCAAAGCAGAGCTGGCCGAACAGGCTCTGGAGGCCGGGGCGAATATTATAAATGACGTGAGCGCCCTGAGATTTGATGAACGGATGGCTGCCGTGGTTTCCGAAAACGATGCAGAGCTTGTTTTAATGCACATGCAGGGGCGGCCGCGCGATATGCAGGAAAATCCCCGGTATGATGATCTTATCGGGGAGATAATTTTGTTTTTAAAACAGAGAATTGAATTTGCAGAATCAGCCGGGATTTCCAGAGAAAAAATAATTGTTGATCCCGGAATCGGATTTGGTAAAAACCTTAAACACAACCGGGAAATTTTTTCTAAAATAAACAGGTTTTCGGAACTGGATGTTTCAGTTCTGGTGGGGCATAGCCGCAAGTCGTATCTTGGAGAAGTTTTGAACCGTCCCGCTGAGGAACGGTTGGTCGGGACGCTGGCCACCTCCGCTTATCTGCAGTTTAAAGAAGTTGATATTATCAGGGTTCATGATGTGAAGGAACATGTTGAGCTCAGGAAAACCATAAACTGGCTAAAAAGCGGTAGTGGTTAAAATGCAGCGATTCACCTACGAGCAGCCGGAGTTTGGGGTAAAACAAAAGATCGAACTTTATCTTGAAGATGAAAAAATAGGTGGCAAGTATGTCACTTTTCTGGAAGAACCAAAAGATAACGAGCTGGTGGTTCAGGTTCCTGTGGTTGATGAACTTTATCTTCCCCTGGGTAAAGGTCAGGATGTCAATGTTAATTACAGTAAACTGTCGGCCCGTTATGAATTTGATTCTTGCGTAAAGAAGCGTGATGATGGGGGAATGGCACCGCTTATTTATCTCAAGCGCCCCGTGCGGGTAAAAAGAATCCAGATGCGTGATTATCTGCGGGTTCCCTGTTCTATTGAAGCGCATATGGAAATTCTGGGTGAACTATCGGATTCTTCGCTACCACGGCGGGTAAATGGTAAAATAGTTGATATAAGCGGTGGTGGTCTGAAATTTGAGACCAATATCCCTGTTCCCGCTTCAGTGCTGGTGGATATTTATTTTGAACTTGATTTAGTTAGTAAACAAATCTCACCTATTCATGGTAAGATAATAAGACGACTGGAAGATAAAATACGGAAAAAATATTTTTTAATTGTTGAGTTTGCCGGTATAACGATAGAGCAGCGAAACAGTATCATTCAGTTTACATATCAACAGCAACTAAGTCTGGATAAAAAAGACAAGTGGGTTCGAGAATGAATATGATCGGTTTTATTTCCTGGGTTGACATCCTGGATATATTTTTTACTTTTTAATATTTTACGCTATATATCTTTCCATCCGGGGAACCCGCGCCCTGCAGCTTTTGATGGGAATAGGTGTTTTTGTTGTTTTCATGGGGATGGCCGATTGGTTTCAGTTGCGAACCCTGGATCTTCTTTTCGGCAAGTTTTTTGATGTCGGGCTGATTTTCATAATAGTTGTTTTTTATCCGGAAATCCGCTCGGGGCTGGCAAATCTTGGCCAGCACCGTTTCTGGCGTCTTTTTGGTGAACTGGAGGGGGAGCAGGTTATCGAGGAAGTTGTTAAGGCCTGCGAGAGTCTTTCCAGGCGTGAGATAGGGGCGTTGATTGCTATTGAAAAAGACACCGGGCTTAAAAATTATATAAATACCGGTACAAAATTAAATTCGCAGGTTACAACCGAACTGCTGCTGACTATTTTCATGTCCAAAGGACCGCTGCATGACGGGGCTGTTATTATCAAGGATAATTATATCGTAGCCGCCGGCTGCATATTTCCACTCAGTGACCGGCCGGATCTTCCTTCTTCTTTTGGAACCCGCCATCGAGCGGCAATTGGACTTGGTGAGGAAAGTGATGCTGTGATCATCTCTGTTTCCGAGGAAACAGGGGCAATTACGGTTGTCTGCCGCAAAGAGTATCATCATGATGTAGATGCGGATAAGCTGGAAGATTATCTGTATACTTATTTAAACGAGTGATTGATAATGATTGAATTAACAAAAATAAGATCTTTTTTCCTAAAAAACTGGTTTCCCAAGCTGATCTGTCTTTTGATTGCGCTGGGGTTGTGGTCCTGGGTGGTTGTGCAGCAATCGGCAGAGCAGGAATTCCAGGTTCCGGTTGAGTTTCAGGAGGTTCCGGGAAACTACATGGTTTCTCCTGAAAGCGATGACCAGGTTACTGTTGCCCTGCGGGGGCAAAGGACAAGCCTGGGTGCTATAGACAGGGCAGATTTGAAAGTGGAGGTAAACCTGAGTGGCATCCAGGAACGGGAAAAACACGTCCA
>JBKGYI010000146.1:0-4496 GCA_046546195.1 bacterium
CACAGAGGTCCCACTGGTTACTCCCGATTGAGTGCTGGATGACCGGACAATCCAGAGGTTTTGGTTTTGACTCTATGAATTCAACACCGTAAAGTCAACGTCGCTGGATTCCCGCTTTCTGTTTTTAGCAGGTGAAAATAAATAATAATTATCAAGGGGCTGGGAATGAAAGGTAATAGTTAGTACAATTATTACGATAATAAGAGGGGTGGGGAGCAGGATTTATAAAAAAGATTAGAACTTTCCGGGTTGCTTCTGGCAAACGCGGGAATTTGCTCCCGCCGGCATCTGAATTTTTAAAAGATTAGTTGCCGGTCACCGCTCCGCGGGATCTGAGCGTTTTGATGAGAGAAAAGAAAACGATTAAAACGTTTATATGGCTTCTGTGGAGCTATTCACCCCATCTAAATTTATCCCCTCAAGGGGCCAGAATTTTTGGAGGGGAATCATTATTGCGAGGGATAATTGTGAGAAAGTTTACCGTGGTTTTGCTGGTTGGGTTTTTATTATTTTTTAGTGCGGGTGAGCTGTATGCTTCATGGATACCGTTTAATCGCACGCAAGCTCGCCGGGAACGTGATTACCAGACCGCAATCGGGCTGCTTGAACAGGAGGAATACCGGCTGGCCCGGATGCAGTTCAATAACTGTCTGGCAAGTTACTCCGATACCTCCTTTCGAGCCCGCGTGTTTTACGGCCTGGGGGAGATAGATTACATTGAAGAAAAATATGCCGGCGGGTTGGAAAACTATATCCGCGCCCTGGAAAAAGAAAAGTTAGATCAAACCAAAACTAATTACGCACTGGAGCGGGCGCTGGAAGCGGCCCTGAAAACCGATAATGTTGATTCCGGTAATTTTTTACTGGCTTACATTGACCGGAGGGATAGACCGTATGAATTCATAAATTCTGAGGTCATGGACCGTGTTGTTGAATTTTTGCAGACAACCGGTCGTTCCGACGAAGCGTTTGAACGGGCCCGGGCTTACCACCGGGCGAATCCTGAGGATATTGACTGGACCTATGAGCTTGCCCTGTTTAATCTGGATAGAGAAAAACCGCGGCCGGCGATTGAACTGTTAGAAAAGATAACTTTTGATACCAGTCCGCGTCGTGCCGACGCCACATTTTTAAGCGCCGAAATTTACTATCAGATTGAAGAATTTGACCGGGCCCGTGAAAAGTATGAGCTTATTATGGATGAACCCGGATTCGAGGATAGGAGTCTTTATGGTCTTGCCTGGCTGGATATCGAAAGCGGGGAACTAAAAGCGGGCGCGGAAAAGTTAAAACCGGTTGCCTCCGATACCGATTCTGATTTGCAATTTGAGGCCGCCCGTGATCTGGGTCGACTCAACCGGGTTGGCGACGAAGAAAACGAGGCTCTGCGCTGGTATGAACGTGCTCTGGAGCTGGCTGAAGGAAGGGCTAAATCGAAATTAAACCTTGAACTGGGGGATTATCTTGTTGAACAGGATCGTTTTGAGGAAGCGATGGCCCGCTACGAAGCATCGCGTGACCTGGGCCCGGAAGCACAGCGTCATCTTATCGATTGGTATTTGACCCGCGACAGGTATGATTCGGCTTTAGAACAACTCGGGCAGCTGCGGGCCAGCGGTGAGTTCGAGACTGAATCGGATAGTTATCAGCTCTCCTTTACGCTCTATAATCTGTCGCGTTTCGAAGAAGCCGACCGGCTTCTTCCCTCCCCGCAAACAGTGGCGGATTCGGAGCTGCGGTTTAAAGTTTACCGTCTCAGGGGAGCAATCAATTTCGAACTGGAGGAATTTAAAAAAGCGCGAACCGTCTATCAAAAATGGCAGGACTGCTGTCCCGGCCCGGAACCGCTTTACAACCTTGCTCTTGTCGAGCTGCGCGTGGGTGACACCGATCGGGCCATGGAATATTTTGAATCTGTCCTTGAACTGTCGCCGGAAGAACCCTGGAATTCGCGTGCGCTTTTTCAGCTGGCACGCAGCGCATATTACAGCGGTGAGACAGATAAATACAGGGCCTACGATGATCGCCTTGATAGCGGTCATTTAACCTCTTATCTTCGTGCGCAGCGGGAATTAATAAAACTTGATAGAGCCCTGCAGAATGAAACGTATGATTCGGCTCTCCGGGAGCGTCTTACCGGTTTTTTACCCCGGGCCAACCGTAATGGTCTGAAACGGCAGTGGGTGGAATTGCTGCTTGATTATCCGCTGGTGGAAGAATGGTGGCGGGAGGAATTTCTTCCCGTCATGCGGGCCGATACTGAGTTGATCAATCTTGGCGGCTACCGGGCAGCGGACCATTTCAGCGGTCGCGGCCAGCCGGAGCTGGCGATTGAAGTTGCCGATCAGTTTTTAAAACTGGAGCTTAGCCCCGCCGCCCGTCGTGCGCTGACAGTGGCCCTGCTGCGCTGTTTGTACGAAGAGGGCCACCTGGAGGCGATGGGCCGTTATATCCCCCCGCAGTCCGACTGGGAAAACTGGCCCCCCGAGCAGGCCTATGAGCTGGGTTTGCATTTAGTCCGCTATCACAGGAGCCGTAAAGATTATCGGCAGGGGTTTGAGCAGTTAAAACGGTTAAAACAGGAAGTTGATTTCAGCGGTTCTGATTTGAATAAAGTCAATGAATGGCTGGCCTCCCTGGAGGTTTCACTGCAGCGTTATAAATCAGCTTATGAGCGGTTGCAGGAAATAAACAAAGAAGACCTTACTAACTCCGGTCGGCTTAACCTGGCGGTGGCCGCCTATTACACCGGTGATGTTTCTGGCAGCGGAGATCTATTTGCCGAACTGGAAGAAGAATGGAAGCGACCGCCTCTTGAATTTTTCGAAGCGGGATTCAGGATTTACAGGGAATTAAAAGCTGACAGCGGGATTCAGCGGCTAAGCGAACAATTATTTGAGCGGGCAAGTTTCAGTGATGATGATATTCTTGACCTGCAGATTGATAACTTTTCCTACTGGAATGTGGAAGAAAAATATGAGAGGGGACTCCTGCTTGCCGGCAGGCTGCTGAAGCTGCGAGTTGATGACGAACGTAAACTTCCGGTCTATTATTATCGCTCGGTTTTTAAGTATAACAACGATCAACTGCGGGAAGCCCGGGAGCAGTTGAAAGAGATATATGAAAATTATGATCCGGATACCGAATGGCTTTCCCGGCTGGTCGAGTTGGAGATTGAAACCAATCTGCGTCTTGAAGACTGGCCGCAGGCTTACCGGGCCTGGCAAAAACTACCCCGCGTTCGCCGGGGCGAGGCCGGCCGGAGGCTGCTGGTTGGCCAGGGAGTCGAGCAGGAGCCTGAAAAATTCAAATCACTGCTAACAACACTCCGTGAAGAATATCCGAAGTATTTAACGGCCAGTGAGGAAAACTACTGGCAGGCCCGGTTAGAAGAGGTCGCAGAAAAACCGGAGGAAGCGATAGCGCGTTACCAGGCTTATTTGCAGAGCGAAGATCCGCGCCGCCGTGAGTCAGCCCGCAACCGGTTGGCCGAACTGAATATAGAACTTGGTAAACACCGTGAAGCCGCAGATCAATACAGGGAATTACTGGAGGAGACCGGCGAACCTGTTTACCGGGTTTACCTGGCCCGCCAGCTTCATCAACTTCAGCAATACCGGCAGGCGATTCGCCAGCTGGAAGTTTCGCTTGAGGAATTACCGGATCGCCAGGGCTGGGTCCGTTATCAACTGGGTATTGTTTACCATGAAAGTGGCCGGCCGGCTGAGGCTTTTGAAAACTACAGCGCAGCTGTTGAGCGGGAGGAAGAGGATCCCGGCCGCTGGTATGAACAGGCCCGCTATGCTGCCGCCGAGGTGGGTCTTAACCTGGACAGAACCGCTGAAGTGAAAGAGCTTGTTTCGGCAATGCCCGCCGGTGACCGGCGGCTGCTGTATGAAATAGAACTGCTGCGCCGGGAAGGAGAGACAGGCGAGGCAGTTTCAAAACTGGATGATTATCGAAGCCGCCGGTCGGAAGAGGATCGGATAGATCTTTTTTATACCATAGCTCCGGCTGTCTATTGGACTGTTAGTGATTATGAAAATTTTCTGAAGTATTCTCCAGAGCGGCCCGAATCTGTTTCCGACCAGAAAAAAGTTATGCGCGCGCTGCTAGCCCTGGAAAGAATTGACGGGGCGGAAAAACTTTATCATCGTTTGTCTTCTGAAGCTGTTGCAGATTGTGCCCGGTTGCTGGGCGAATATTACTTTGAGCGGGAACAGTGGCGCCCGGCCCTGGGGTATTACAATGAGGCGGGTACAGAACCGGTTGTTTTTTATCGAAAGGCGGATATTCATTATCAACGCCAGGATTATCAAGAAAGTTTCCGGGTCTGGGAGGGTTTTTTTAACAGTCTTGATAAGAAAAGCAAACAGGATATTTTGCTGCCGGCCCTTGGACTTTTTGAAGAAACAGTTTTAGAGTTGGAAAACTATAACGAGGGAGCGCGTTTGCTTAAGGAAAATTGGCCCCGGATACCTGGAGAGCGTCAGACG
>JBKGYI010000147.1:0-4441 GCA_046546195.1 bacterium
ACAAGGTAAGCCGACCGGTTGTGAACCACAAAATCAACCAGTTCGGGAACATCAAGAAAATCAAAGGTAAACTCCAGACCCAGCTGCTTATTTAATCGGGAAATACTCCCTTTTTCCCGCAAAACATACACAAAACCATCATAATAATCAACAGCTATCAAATCACTGATCTTTCTTTTGTTGAGCACATCACCGTTTTCATAGACATATATTGTTTCGTTTTCCAGGGAAAAATAGTGTTTGTCCGAAGAAACAGCAAGCAGTTTACCGGCAACATCAATACTGAACGTATCAACAAGTCCCCGTTTGGAATCCGGATCCCAGCGACTAAAAATCCCGGTGTCATTCTGGATAATCCAATGGGAACCAACCGGGATTATTGAATCCACAGGGCCCTCAAGAACAACCTGTTTTTCACCATTTGCTTCACTGACAGTAAACTTTTGTTCGTGATTGGCCGCCGGGCGATCATAATACCAGAATCGTTCCTGGTCATCCCAGAACCCGTTAATATCAAGGGCCAGTGACCAGCGCCGGGCAAAATCACCACGAGTATATTTTTGAAAAAAATCCAGCCAATTTTTATCCCCCTCCAAAACACTGTCCGAACCAGTTTCCGATGAAAATAGTTTTATTTCCTGCAGCATATTATCCCAGACAGCCAGTTGTCCACCGGAACTACCGTATATAGAAACCGGGTCCACCAATCCGACAGCGGACTCATATCCTGAGAAATCATAAACCTCCTCGCCGGAAGCAAAAACCGGCTTAAAAAATAAAAAAAGACCCATAAGCACCAGCAAACCCACTACGGCTGACCGTAAAACCCTGTGCTCAATATTTTTTTTATTAAAATCCATCTGGCAGCGAACTCCTTTTATTGTTTGTTATCTTAACTATATTAACGAATTTTTCCCTTCTTTGCTAATAATATCATCCAAAAAAATATAAGCTGTTGATATTAACCGCAGAATGCTGTTATAATGATAGGCTATTCTTTAATAATCTTGTATGTCTTCTTCATAAAAGACTCAAAAATTAAATCTTAGAAAGGAATTTTAAACATGGGCAGATACTGTCAGGTAACCGGTAAAAAAACTGTGAGTGCTAATAATGTATCACACGCTAACAACAAAACAAAACGGAAACAAAAACCCAATCTACACAAAAAGAGGTTTTTCCTTCCCAGTGAAGACAGGTGGATAAAACTGACTGTATCCAATAAGGGATTAAAAACCATCGACAAAAAAGGTATTGAAGCTGTGGTAAAAGAGCTGCGCGAGCGCGGCGAAAAAATTTAACGAAAAATACAGGAGTTGAACCGCTATGCCCAGAGAGAAAATAAAACTGGTAAGTACCGCCGGCACGGGTTATTTCTATACCAGCTACAAAAACACCACCAATAATCGTGATAAACTGGTAATCAAGAAATACGACCCCCGGATCCAGAAACACGTTGATTTCAAAGAAAAAGAGATGGATTCAGGCCAGAAAAAAGGCTAATTTGTAGCCTTAACTCAGTTTGGCGGCCGGAGTGGCGGAACTGGCAGACGCGCGGGATTCAAAATCCCGTGGGGCAAACACCCCGTGCGGGTTCGACTCCCGCCTCCGGCATACAAACAGGCTGTGGGCTGCATGTAAAAACCGAAGCCTGACTTTAAAATTAATTCAATTTTTTATGTTTTTTTCTTTTAACAATGAACAACTGATTTTTAATTCATCCGCGCTTCCAGCGGGTAAAGCTGACTTCAACCCTGATGTTCCCCCAACATCCTCTCCTGCTCCCATACTTTGTTACCTCCGTAAATCACACCGCCGCCGGGTTTTCCTTCCTCTAAATCTTCTACAAAGTTCTTGCTTCTATGGCGGTAATGCTGTTAAAATACTGTCCTTAAAATTAGTAACCTGGTGGTCAGGTAGCTCAGTCGGTAGAGCACCGCCCTGAAAAGGCGGGTGTCCGCGGTTCGATTCCGCGCCTGACCACCTTTTTTATGTACAAAAACAGCTGAGACGTGATTAGGTGATTAGGTGACTGGGTGATTGGGCAACTGCGAAGTCAACAGCTGAGACGTGATTGGGGGAACTTCAGAAGAAAAGCAATTGTATTTTATGGTTTTTAACCTGAAACCTGCAACCTGGAACTTGCAACTGGTTTTAAACCGGTGCGCAGCTCTGGCAGGTACCTTCGATTGTCATTCTTACATTTTCAACGTCAAAGGGAAGTTCCCATCCCTGAATCTGCGATTTCAAATTTACCGGAATATCAACTATATCGCCGCAGCTGGTACACACGGCATGAGGATGAAATGATTTTGCCACCTCGTAGTAAACAGGGGAACCAAGATCAAGCAATTCCCTCAAAAAACCTATTTTTTCAAAAACATGGATGGAATTATAGACCGTTGCCCGCGAAAGACGGTTTTCCCGTCTTTTGTCCAGCTCACAGAGATCAGCAGCGGTAAAATGTCCGGGAGCTTCCATGCAGAGGTCAATCATGTATTTACGCTGCTGGGTCACCTGGTGGTTGTTTTCTGAAAGTTTTTCCAAAATCTCCTCTTTCGTTAACAAATAAATCTCCTCCTCAAATGAAAAGTGTCACTCTTTTTCGCCCATAATCTCCTGAAAATAATCACATTAACCAGCTCACCATTGTTAGTGATCACCGGCACTGATGCAACAATTAAAAAAGAACACCCGCTAACACCGGATTGTGGCAATCACCACTGACGGTCAAAAAATCGAAGCGTCAAAATAACAGCACGGGTTCTTTTTCTCATCCCTTTATACTATACACTATATAAGAAAGATTCTAAAATAAAAAAATAAGATTATCACTTTCATGAACGGTAGGCAGAGTTTATTTTTACGTATTCCTCGCTGAGATCGCAGGTCAGGCGGGTTGCGCTGCCGGCGGCCAGTCCAAGATCGACCTCTATCAAATGCTGATCCTGCTGTTTCATTGTTTCCTCCAGCCGCTCGCTTATCCCCAGCGGACGGCCGGATGAAAAAACAGTTTCACCGTTTATAGCCAGGTTTAATTTTTCAGAATCAACCTCGGCGCCGGAAGCACCAACCGAAGAAAACACACGCCCCCAGTTCGGATCGCACCCGTAAAAAGCTGTTTTTACCAGGGTGGAGCCGGCAATCTCTTCGGCAACAAGACGCGCCTGGGCGTCATCCAGGGCGCCACTGACGTTAATTTTCATAACACAGGTAGCACCCTCGCCATCCGCAACAATAAGCTCGGAGAGTTCAGAACAAACACCTGTTAGCGCATCACTTAACTCTCCGGCCGCCGGATGACCTGCATCCACAGGCTTTTTCCCCGGGATATCAGCAGCCATGGCCAGCAGAGTATCATTGGTGGACATATCGCCATCAACACTTATCCTATTAAATGTGCTGTCTGAAGCATTCTGCAAGCTCTGCTGCCACCAATCAGCTTTAACCGGATGGTCAAGGAAAAGAAATACAAGCATAGTCGCCATCGAGGGATTAATCATACCGGCCCCCTTAGCCACACCAATCAGGGTTGCATCCAGTGTTTCTATTTTCCTGGTGGCCAACTTGGGCCCGGAATCGGTAGTCAAAATAGCCCTGGAGAAGCCAGTTACTGTTTCCGCGAGATTATCAACAGCCACCGGCAGGGCCGCCTCTATTGTATCCACCGGCAGATCTTCACCGATCACACCTGTTGAAGCGGACAGAACCTCATTTTCTTCCAGCCCCAGCAGCCGGGCGGTCGAAGCGATCATTCTATTATTAAGCTCAAATCCCCGCTGACCGGTAGCTGCATTTGCAACACCACTGTTGGCGACGATACCGCGAAATTTACGATTTTTTTTGAGCCGCCGGCGCGCTTCCACAACCGGCGGTGCGGCAAGTTTATTTTCAGTAAAAACAGCCGCAACAGTCGCGGGGTAAGAACTATACGCGATCCCGAGATCCAGACGACCGCTGCGTTTAACACCGGAAGCAATACCGCTCCAAAGAAAATTTTTAGGAACCCGCATATCAGATAAGTCCCCTGTTTAACTCCAGGCCCAGGATCAAATTGGCGTTCTGTATCGCCTGGGAAGCCGCGCCTTTTTGCAGGTTATCTATACAGCTAAACACAACCGCCGTCTTTGCGTCTGTATGGGCTGAAAGGTCACAATAAGGAGTGCGGGCAACCGCCTTTATCCCAACCGGGTTTTCCCGGTAGCGAAACAGCTCATTATTTTCAGCAAGCTCACGCAGAACTTCCTTAACCTCGCCGGACCGGTTCGGCGGCGGGCTAAAGTATATGGCCGCTTCTATACCTCTGTCGGCAGCAATAACATGGGGTACAAACCGCAGCTCCAGTTGTGAAGCACCGGGAGTATGTTCAAGTATTTCAGGCTGGTGGCGATGACTGCCTATCTTATACGGTTTAATATTATCATTACAGTTAACAAAAGTT
>JBKGYI010000148.1:0-4425 GCA_046546195.1 bacterium
ATTTATCCTCGGAAGGGGGCCTGGATGGCCCCCTGAGAATGAGTGAACACTGTTTCCTTGTCCTGCGTTCACCCGGATATTCCGATTCAGCCTGGCGTTTCTATGGGTTTGGGTTGTTGTTTAGCCTGAGTTCTGTGAGCGATTCGAGAGCGGCAGGGAATCTTATTTACTCATTCTCTGCCGGGCCTCCAGCCCGGCTTCCGAGGTAAGCAAACCTCAAAACCGGTTCATCCTGAACCATGAGGTTTGCTTAAACCCGTAAATAAGACCCCCTGCCACTGCTCTCCACCAATCTGGCTGGCGGGGAGAGGTGGAGCGCGAGTTGATATTATTCACTACAAAAAAATGCTTTTTTAGCGTATAATTACCATTCATTTTCTGTAAACACGTAAGTCCTTAAAATTGTTAGAGTTTAATGTAGATAACATAATTTTTTAGTACTTACGTGTGTTAGCCGGGGATTTTTTTAACTTGAATTGGGTTTGATGATTATGGACAGAGAGTTATTGTATTATCCTGAAGAAGCTTTGAAGAAAAAAAGCCGGCCGGTGGAGTCTACGTCGGAGTGGAAAGGGCTTATCAAAGAGATGGAAAAAATTATGATATCTGAAGAGGGGGTGGGCCTGGCGGCTCCGCAGGTGGGGGTTAATATTCGTCTTTTTTTGATGAGAATGGATGAAGCGGGAGAAATTTATGAAGCTTATTTTAATCCTGAAATAATTGAGACTGCCGGTGAAGTAACAGTTTCCGAATCATGTCTTAGTTTTCCCGGCGTATCGATTGAGCTTACTCGCGCCCGCCGTCTGAAATTCAGGGCGAGAACACCCTCCGGTGAAGTAATTGAAAAGACTGTAAATGATCTGCTGGCCCAGTGTGTTCAGCATGAGACCGAACACCTTAATGGTATAACACTGTTCGACAATGCCAGTCTTATGGAAAAAATGGAAATTGACAGGAAATTAAAAGATTTTCGGAGGAAAAATGAGTAAATTAAAGATTTTATTTTTTGGGACAGCTCCGTTTGGTTTTCCTGTGTTACGTTACCTGGCAGGGCGCGGTGATGTGGAGGTTGTCGGAGTAATATCTCAGCCGGACCGCCGCCGGGGCCGGGGCCGGAAAAAACAGTCCCCGCCGGTGGCTGATTATGCCCGCGAACTGGGATTGCCCCTTTACCAGTCCGGTGATATCAACGAAGACGGTCTTGAAATTATGCGCGAAATCGGAGAGATAGACGCCGGTGTTCTAATTGCTTACGGGCAGTTTCTCTCTCCGGATGTGTTTACCTATCCGCGTTATGATAGTTTTAATTTTCATGCGAGTTTACTGCCCCGCTGGCGAGGAGCTGCTCCGATAAGACATACTTTGCTGGCCGGGGATAAAAAAACGGGGGTCAGTGTATTCAAGTTGGAGGAGGGGATGGATACAGGCCCGATCTGCCGGCAGATAAGCTGTGATGTTCAGCCGAAAGAAACTTACGGAGAGTTGTATGAGCGTTTGAGTCGTCTGAATGTGGAAGCGGCGGATCTGCTGCTTAAGGATTTACATTCGGGAAATTTACAATATATTCCCCAGACCGGCGAGGCAACCTATGCCCCCCTGATTAGTACGGGGGACGCTCTTATAGACTGGAGCAAGACCGCCGCTGAAGTTGAACGTCATGTTCGGGCCTTTTGTCCTGACCCCGGAGCATACACTTTTATTAATTCTGAAAGGGTTAAGATTTACAGGGTTCTTCCGGTGGAGGCAAACGGCCGGCCGGGAGAAGTTTTAAAGGCTGCTGATAATAAGTTTTATATAGCATGCGGCCGGCGAGCGGTTTCAATTGAAAAACTGCAGCCTGCCGGAACCAGAACTATGGATCCCCGTTCGTTTCTTGCCGGCCGCCGGCAGATCGCAGACGGGAAGGTTGATGTCGCCGATGAACTGGCTTGATTTTCTGATTATTGCCGTTCTTTTCCTGAGCAGTTTCTGGAGTTTCCGTCGTGGATTCATCCTGGAATTATTCCTGTTTATTTCCCTCATAATCGGGTTGTTAAGTGCTGTTATATTTTACCCGCAGGCTGCCCCGCTGTTTGAAAATTTTTTGTCCGGGCAGCAAACAATCAATATATTTTCTTTTGCCACTATGTTTATCGGAACGGCTGCCGTATGTTATATATGTGGTCTTTTTATTCATAAATTTATTTATTTCATAAAGCTGGGGATTCTTGACCGTCTGCTGGGAGCTTTTGTGGGATTTCTTAAAGCACTGGTGGTGATTGTGGTTTTACTGGTTAGTATTGCAGCAACCTCGGCCGGTCAACCACCGGCTTATTTAAAAAATTCTATGTTCAGTAGACCGCTGGTTGCGGCAAGTAAAGGTACAATGGACAATATCCCGCTTATTTTTAATAATGTAAAAGAGGATTATGGTTCGCAACTTGAAAAATGGCTGGAAACCGTTCGCAACCGGACCGGTTAGTTAATATCTGTTATAATTGCCGGTAGTTTGTTCATAACATTGCAGCTTGTGTTGAAGGGAAATTATAAATATGAGCGATCATTGTTTAAAAAAATCGAAGGAAGCTGTGCGCGCCGATCGCCTGAACGAAGCGGTTGATCTGTTAAAAAAACAGCTTCGTCGTGATCCCTACTGGGCGGATGGTCATCGTTTGCTGGGGGACATATATCTGATAAAACTTAAACATTACGTTTATGCTCTCGTTCAATATCGAAAATTGGAAAAAACAAAAGATCAGCTTGAACCTCTGGACAGACTGCGGCTTGCTTATGGATACTACCGGCGGGGTTTTGAAGAAAAGGTGCTGGAAACTCTGGCGGCATTAGATATCTCGCAGTTGCCCGATGAGTTTAAAATACTGGATAAAAAATTTGTAACGTTGGAATTAATAGATAAAATTAAAAGATCTTCCGATCAGGAAATAGAAGCGCACCAGGATAAATACTATAAAAAAAATCTGCGCAAGGCGCGTGAGTATATGCAGGTCGGTAATTTTTTCAGGGCCCAGAAGGCTTTTGAAAAAGCGCTCGAATTAAAAGAGGATGGGCGAATTCGAATCGAGCTGGCCCGCTGCCAGGTGCAGCGGGTTAATTTTACCGCAGCTATAAAAAATTTGAAAAAAGCTCAGCAGGAGGAACGCTGTTTTGCTGCTGCCCACAGTTTGCTGAAAGATGTTTATCGCCGGCTTGGTTTGCCGGTGGTCTATGATAATCAGGTGGATGATAAAAAACGGGATAAAAACAGGAAAACAGGGTAAAATATGTTCCTGGTTCCTGGTTCCTTGTTCCTGGTTCCTGGTTCCTGGTTCCTTGTTCCTGGTTGCTGGTTCCTTGTTCCTGGTTGCTGGTTATAAAATCGGAACTGGATTTGATTGATTTTTTAACTTTATTTAAGGAGAGATGTGAACAATGGTAGTCAATGGAGAACCGTTTCTTTTTACCTCGGAGTCTGTGACCGAGGGGCATCCCGATAAGATGGCCGATCAGATCAGTGATGCTGTACTGGATGCAATGTTTGAACAGGATCCGATGAGCAGGGTGGCCTGTGAGACTTCTATTTCTACCGGACTTGTTCTGCTGACCGGTGAAATTACCACCAATGCTGATGTTTCATATAATGAGATTGTCCGCGAGACAATCCGGGATATTGGTTATACAAACAGCGAGATGGGGTTTGACGCCGATACCTGTTCGGTTATGGTTGCCCTTGATAAACAGTCTCAGGATATTGCTATGGGTGTTGATACCGGTGGTGCCGGTGACCAGGGACTGATGTTTGGTTATGCCTGCCGTGAAACTGAAGAGTTGATGCCGGCCCCGATCATGCTTTCCCATCGCCTGACAATGGGATTGACCCGCCTGCGCAAAGAAGAGGGGATTGAATTTTTACGTCCCGACGGTAAAAGCCAGGTTACGGTGCGCTATGAGGATAATCAACCGGTTGAAGTTGACGCCGTGGTTGTTTCCACCCAGCATACCCCGGAAGTTAGCCAGGAGGAAATTCGCGAGGTTATTGAGGAAAAATTAATCCGCCGCGTTATACCCGAGGAATTGATGAAAAATAATGTGAAGATTTATGTTAATCCGACCGGTCGTTTTGTCCGCGGTGGTCCTTACGGTGATGCGGGCCTTACCGGTCGTAAGATAATCGTTGATACCTACGGCGGCTACTGCAGCCACGGCGGGGGAGCTTTTTCCGGCAAAGATCCGACAAAAGTGGATAGAAGTGCCACTTACGGCGCCCGTTATGTTGCTAAAAATGTGGTCGCGGCAGGGCTGGCGGAACGCTGCACGGTTCAGCTTGCTTATGCAATTGGAGTGGCGGAACCGGTTTCAGTGCTGATAAACACGCACGATACAGGTGAGGTGCCCCATGATGCGCTGGAGCTGGCGGTAAGAAAAGAATTTGATCTTACTCCGGCCGGT
>JBKGYI010000149.1:0-4422 GCA_046546195.1 bacterium
GTTCGACTTGCATGTGTTAAGCACGCCGCCAGCGTTCATCCTGAGCCAGGATCAAACTCTCCAGTTTGAAAAAACTGTTTAGCAGAAACCCGAACAAGATGGATGCTCACTATTTACATGTCAAAGATCTAACTCTTCATCAGTCCGCTCACAGCAGACACAAAAATCTTAACAATTTTTCTAATAATTGTCAAAACAATCATCTGCGAATTTGAACCGGAACGGCTCATTAAGAGATGGACATATAGTCTATATCCCCGCAGATGAGCTGTCAACAGTTCTTTTTATATTTTTTTAATTTTTCTTTCCCTTTTCCTTTGTGCTCCTCAAATGATAACCAGAAGATCCGTCGCATTATTCCCAAGATATGTTTTTATTAACAATTTTTCCCGGTTTTCATCCCCCGAACAGGATAACCACTCCTCCTCAGGTTTCCCGGCTCAAAGCAAAAAAACAAAACCATAGCCCCGTTAGATCGTGACCGGATATGTAAAAAACACAGGATAAGGAAACAGTGTCCACTCATTTTCACCCCGCCAGCCGTATCGGAAAAACTCAGCAGCAAGGCAGTCTTGTTTACGGTTTTAAGCGAACCTCATCGTTCAGGATGAACCCTTTTTGCAGTTTGCTTACCTCGCAGCCGGGCGGGAGGCCCGGCGAGGATTAGTAAGATTCGCCGGCGTGCGACACGCTCACAAACTTCAGCCACTTACTAGCCGGCGATAGCGGTGTTTGCCCACCTGCAGGACCACCGGCTCCTCGACTGTTATATCGTGGTCAAACCCTTCCAGGCGCTCTCCGTCCAGGTAGACCGCTCCCTGTTTTAAAAGTCTTTTCGCTTCCCCGCGCGAGGAGACAAGCCCGCTCCGGTCAAGAAGATCAACAATCCAGAGGTCCGGCTGCGAAATAACAACCGTCTCTATCTCCTCCTTTTCAGGCTGGGCACCGTCTTCAATCGTTCGCTCAAAAAAATCGCGCCCGGTTTCAGCCGCTTTCGCCCCCTTGTAACGAGCGGTTATTGCGAAAGCGACTTCCTTTTTCACCACCATCGGATTGGCTGCTTCTTCCAGGATTTCTTCGATCTGATTTATCTTTTGTTCCTCCAAATCAGTTAGCAGACGCGCATAAGGTAAAATAAGGTGATCAGGTATGGACATTAATTTCCCATACATATCACGTCCGCTCGCTTTTAACGGTATATGGTTCTTATAGGTTTTACTCATCTTCCTGTAACCGTCAGTCCCCGGCAAAATAGGCAGGGTTCCGATCAACTGCGGACGCTGGCCTTCATCTTTTTGAAACTGGCGTCCAACCAGAAGATTAAATTTCTGATCGGTTCCCCCAAGCTCAATGTCAGCCTCGACCTGCACTGAATCCCAGCCCTGCAGCAGTGGGTACATAAACTCGTGAATTCTGATCGGCACATTGCCGTTAAACCGTTTGGAAAAATCGTCGCGCTCAAGCATACGCGCGACGGTGTAGCGGGAAGCAAGTTCCAAAACTTCCCGGGTTCCCATCCCGGCCAGCCATTTGCTGTTATAAACAACCTCTGTCTTCTCTTCGTTTAGAATATTGAAAACCTGCTCGCGGTAAGTTTTAGCGTTCACCAGCACCTCTTCTTCACTCAGCGGTGGCCGGGTCTCATCGCGGCCGGAAGGATCACCTATCCGGGCCGTAAAATCGCCGATAATAAACACAACAGTATGCCCGGCATCCTGGAATTGTCTTAACTTGTTTAAAATCACAGCATGACCGAGATGCAGGTCGGCTCCCGTGGGATCCGCTCCAAATTTTACCCGCATCGGCGTGGATACCCTCTCATCAAACTCTTCAGCCGGTATTATTTCTTCGAAACCACGTTTTAACAGCTCTGTTTCCATCCTTATCACCACTGGCTAATTTTTAAACCACCTCTTATCGGTGGCTGAGTAGCTGGCATTTCATTATTGCAGGCATTAATGATACTAAGTTAAAGCGGGGCTGTAAAAGATATCCTCAAAGGTATGGAGAGAAAAGACGAAAACTGTTGTCTCGGAGATGTTTTAAAAAACTTTTTGAATCTACTTCCTCTTCACTTAAACAATGACTGGCTTGTTTCTTTTTTTCAAACTCCCCCGATAATCGGTCGCCCAACCCGTAACTATAACATTCCACATTAAATTCAAAATTAAGCTTTAAGCTTCTCGCATCCCAGTTGGACGAACCCAGCAGGATCCAGCGATCATCAACTATCATTAATTTACTGTGATCAAATGGCGGTGGGGAAAGATATATTTTAACTCCCCGCTGCAGCAATCCCTTGAAATAACTGTTGGAAGCCCATTGAACCATGCGAAGATTATTCTTTCGGGGTAAAATAATCTCAACCACTATCCCCTCCAGCGCCGCCACTTTCAAAGCCCGTAAAAGTTCACGACTGGGCAAAAAATAAGGGGTGGTGATTTTAACCGATTTCTTTGCACTGGAGATCGCAGAATGCAGTATATATTCAAGACGATTATAGTCTTCATCCGGGCCGTCCGCTATCCCCCGGGCGCAAACCTCACCCTCCTGTTTTAAACGGGGGAACCAGCTTTCACCGTCCAGAATCTCTCCGCAGGTGAAAGCCCAGTCCTCAAAAAAAACCCGCTGCAGCTGGGCAACAACGGGCCCGCGCAGGCGAAAATGCAGATCACTGATTGGAAAATCAGGATGCAGAGAATGCATGGAACTCTCCCGAATATTTATACCGCCTGTAAAACCAATTTGCCCATCTACAACCATAATTTTGCGGTGACTGCGCAGGTTGTAATAACGAATATGCCAGGGAAGCAAAGATTTCATAAATCGGCGGCAGGGAATACCCCGCTCATAAAACCAGCGCGTCACCGTGGGCATCGAGTACTTCGCACCAATATCATCTATTAAAACTCTGACCTCCACCCCGCGGTGGAATGCTTCGTCCAGGGCCTTCATAAACTTCTTGCCCACCCGGTCGCGATCAAAGATATATGTCGAGAGTGTAACCGATCTTTTTGCCTCTTCAATCGCCTCGAGCATTGCCGGGTAAGCACTGTCTCCATTCACCAGGGGCTCAATCCGGTTACCCGCGGTCAAAGAACGCCGGGTTAAATTTTTTACCAGGCGTGCTATCGGCTTCAGCTGCAGATAATCCGGTGATAACTGCGCCGCCGGAGATTCCATTGTCTCCGGCTGCTTCTTTTTTAAAGTAACTCCCGATTCCTCAAATAAATTTCGGGCCTTTCTCTGGATACGGTTAATGCCAAACAGATAATATAAAAAAGCACCAACCCCAAGAGAAAACCAGGTTAAACCTATCCATCCAATTGCCGCCCGTACTTCCCTCTTGTAAAGAATAACGTGAACGGTCACCATCAGATTTATGGCAAATAATAAAAACGAGAACAGATAAGGCCAGAAATAAAGAACCGCATCTATAATTTCAATCACCGGAACCAGCCTCCCGACCCGGGAATGAATAAGATTTGCTGACTGCGCCGGGCGGGCTTACCGCTCCTTTTTGCGGCAGCCCCCCTTTTAAGTAACTGCCGATATGCCAGTAACCAAACAGGGCATGAATCACAATAAAACAAGCCCACACAAAAACAGCCGAGAAAAAATAACGCTCGTCTGAACGCAACGCGGTCCCCAGAAGAGAATAGACTATGATTCTTGTTGAAAGCCCGGCCAGGGTACTGGAGATAAAGGTGAAAAAAGGAACCCGGTGAGCACCGCTAACGGCGCCCAGGGCATGGATGGGGATAAAAAAATTAAACCGGCAAAAAAGTAACGATTTGAAATTTAAATCAAATTCCTCGGCTTCAAACAGTTTTTCCTCCTTGTAGCCCCACCAGTTAACAAAACGGGATCCAAAACAGCGACCCAGCCAGTAATAAACCTGAAGGGAAAAAAACAGGGCCAGGAAAGCAACTCCGGTCGCATGCAGAGGATGAAAAATAAGTCCTCCGGCCAGAGAAAGAACAAAAATGGGGAAAAATAAAATGTTGCTGACCATATACCAGCCCACAAAAACAAACTGAGAATACAACCCGTAAGAACGAACATAGCCCCGTAACTCCAGCAGGTTTACGGCTATTTCATGGCGGCGAATTATAAAACCGGGCAACTGGTAGCGAAAAAAGAAAATTAAAAAAGCCAGCACCAGAAGCGAAAACGCCGTTGCCAGTACATTCTGCCACTGAATCAAAAAATAAAATATTCTTTTTCTTAAAATTTTCATAATAAACCTTTTGCTCATTAGATAGTACCACTTTTAAAATTCGGACAGAACCTTCCAACGGTCATTCCGGCCTCGAGCCGGAATCCGGCGGCGTTGACTTTACGGTGTTGAATTCATAGAGTCAAACACCAAAGTCACTGGATTGTCCGGTCAAGCCGGACAATGACAACCATTTATCTACC
>JBKGYI010000150.1:0-4422 GCA_046546195.1 bacterium
TAACTTACCTGTATGAAATCTGGAAGTTTTTGACTCCTGAAATGGCCCGGGTAAGCGCACAGGTGGCAGCGGCCGAATTGATCATGTCCGGATGCACGACCGCGGTCGATCATTTTTACGTGTTTCCAAACCGGCACCAGGAAGGTATTCTTGAGGCTGAGATTAAAACCGTAGAAGAGATCGGACTGCGCTTCCATCCCACGCGCGGCAGCATGTCTTTATCAACAAAAGACGGCGGGCTGCCCCCGGACAGCGTTGTCCAGGACGAAGATACAATCCTCTCCCACACTCAGGAAGTAATAGAAAAATACCACCAGCCGGAAAAATTTGGAATGACCCGCATAATAGTTGCCCCCTGTTCCCCATTTTCTGTCACCGACTCAATCATGAAAGAAAGCAAACAGCTCGGCGAACAGTATGACAACATTATTTTCCAGACTCACCTCGCCGAGACAATAGATGAAGAGGAGTTCTGTCTCGAACAGACCGGGATGAGACCCTTTGATTATCTTGAATCACTGGGCTGGATGGACGATAAATGTTTACATGTACACTCCATCCACCTTAACAAAGACGCAGAATGGGAGAAGCCGGTGCTGCAATGAGCCACTGTCCGTCCTCCAATATGCGGCTCGGCTCGGGGATGGCTCCGGTAGTTGACATGCTGGAAGCGGGGGTCACGGTAAGTCTGGGTGTTGACGGCAGCGCTTCCAATGACAGTTCACATATGTTCGCCGAAGCTCGCCAGGCACTTTTGCTTCAACGTATAAATTACGACGAAGAATCGATAACTGCTCGCGATGTCCTGCGGGCCGCAACCGTGGGCGGGGCCCGGGCAATCGGCCGCGACGATATCGGCAAGTTAGAACCCGGTATGGCTGCTGATCTGGTCGGAATCAACCTGCGAAAAATAGATTTTGCCGGGGCCATGCACGATCCACTGGCCGCGCTTGTTTTCTGTCATCCGCCAAAAGTTGACTGGTCGATTATTAATGGGAAAATAATTGTAAAAAATGGAGAATTCCTGCCGCTTGATCTCAGCAAACTGACGGACGAACAGAACCGTCTGGCCGAGGAACAGATCAGCAAAATTTCCTGACAGAACCACTATAATAAAACCAGCAGACACCCATTGTTAACAGAGGAGTAAAAGCAGATGAAACCCGAACCTGACAAAAAAATCTATACCGCGAGTATTCTCCTTACAACCCCTGAAAAAGAACCGGTAAAAAACGGTGCGCTGTTAATCGAAAATGATCTTATAGCAGATATCGGTAAAAAAGATGAACTGCTGAAAAAATATCCCGATGTTCACTGTGTGGAACTTGAAAATAAGCTCCTGATGCCCGGCCTGGTTAATACCCATACTCACCTGAATATGGCGATATTACGCGGTTTAGCCGAAGATCTACCACTTCGAGAATGGTTGGACGAAACCTATCGTTTTCGCCAGGACTATCTCGATGATGAAACCCGGCGCCTGGGAGTTAGACTTTCGTTAGCAGAGTTAATAAAAAACGGTGTTACAACTGTCGGGGACATGAGTTTCTACCAGAATAGATTTATTGATCTGATCCATAAATCCGGAATTCGCGCCCTTCTTTACGATACAATAATGGCCGAGTATATGGATACCGACCGACCGCAGGAAATAATTGATTTTATAGATCAAAAACATCCGGAAACAATCACCGCGGGGGCGGCTATTCACGCCCCCTATTCAAGCGATGAAAGACTTCTAAAATGGTTTGAAAAAGAGATTATAAAAAACAGCCCGGTTCCTTACTGCATACATCTCGCCGAAACCAGACGGGAAAACAATGATTTTATAAAAAAATACAGAAAATCTTCGACCTACTGGCTCAATGATTATAATTTTCTGAGCAATAGGTTGCTGGCCATCCACTGTGTGTGGTTAACAGACAATGATATAAAACTACTTGCCAGCCACAACAGCGCTATCAGCTACAACCCGGAGAGTAACATGAAACTGGGCTCAGGAATCGCCCCGGTGGATAAATTTTTAAAATCCGGGCTGCGGGTGGGTCTTGGAACCGACGGGGCCGCTTCCAATAACGATCTCGATCTTCTGGCCGAGATTGACAGCGCCGGTAAACTGCAAAAAGTAAACCGGCTTGACCCGGAATTAATGACGGCCCGGACGCTGGTAAAGATGGCAACCAGCGGCGGCACCGAAGCGCTGGGGATGAAAAAAACCGGATCTCTTCAACCGGGCAAACAGGCTGATTTTATCACAATAGATATAAACAGGGCCCACCTGCGACCCATTTATGATGTTTACTCTCTGCTCTGCTATTCGGCAACCGGTTCTGATGTCCGGGATGTCTGGGTCGCCGGAAAACAGTTAATGCGCGAAAAAAAATTACTCACCCTGGACGAGAAGCGTCTGATCGAGGATATTAACAAAGCCAACTATAAAATAAATACACTGCGACGCAAAAAACAAAATTACAAACGCTCAACAGTTAACAAAACAGGTTAGGCCGGCGGATAAAACTCCCGCGGTCGTGACAGCTAAACACTATCGAAAAGATGCAGTATTTCCGCTGCTTCGCGCTTTTTCTTCTCTTCCCCGGACTCTAACCTACTTTTTTCCATTCTTCGGGCCCGGGCTTTTATCTGGTCGCCAAGTTGTGGATTACTCTCATATTCAAGTAAAAACTGATCGACCAGCAGTTCGAACAGCCTGGAGACCGAAATATTCAAACTGGCGGCTACACGTTTGACTCTTTTTTTTAGTTTTGCATCAACCGTCAAAGACAACCGGGGGCGCTGGCGTTTAACCATTGGCCGGCCTAAAGATTGAACCGTTCTTCAAGAAGTTCAACAGTCAGTCTCACTCCGTATCCAGAAGCGGATTCGGGCCGGTAAGAAAGTTCCTCCATCCCGTAGGCCACCCCCGCAATATCAAGATGGGCCCAATTTTCTATTTTATCGGTATCAACAAACTCTTTCAAAAAACAGGCTGCTGTAATTGTACCGGCGCGGCCACCGATATTTTTAACATCGGCAATTTTACTTTCCAATTTTTTCGAGTATTCCTTCCAGGAAGGTAGCGGCCAGGCCGGTTCCCCGATCTCCATACCGACCGTTTTGAACTGTTCGGCCAGTTGCTCGTTATTGCTTATCACAGCTGCCGCCGCATGGCCAAGAGCAACAACGCATGCTCCGGTCAACGTGGCGTAATCTACCGCCAGGTCAACTTCTCCGGCGTAATTTTTACTCAAATAACCAAGAGCATCCGCCAGGATAAGGCGACCCTCGGCATCCGTATTCAATATTTCTACACTTTTCCCTGAATAACCGGTAACAATATCTCCCGGCCTCGTGGAATTTCCCCCGGGCATATTCTCCGCACAGGGAATCAAGGCAATTAATTTAAGCGGCAGTTCCAGTTCGGAAACCGCTTTAACAAGGGCCAGCACGGTGCCCGCCCCCGACATGTCGTATTTCATTTCCCCCATGTTTTTCCCCGGTTTTATTGAAATCCCCCCGCTATCAAAAGTAACTCCCTTGCCAACCAGGGCCACTGTGGCTTTAGTTTTTTCAGGTTCATACACCAATTCTATAAACCGGGGGGGGTTCTTACTTCCACGCCCAACGGCCATAATCAAATTCATTCCCTCGCGCTTCAGCTTTTTCTCGTCCCAAACATGAACAGAAATTGCGCTGTTCTCACCGGCCAGCTTTTCAGCCTCTTCAGCCAGAACTGACGGTGTCAGTTCATTTCCGGGAGTATTACCAAGATCACGGGCAAAAATAACTGCTGCTGCCAATTTTTCTCCGACACACAATCCCCGGCTCACAGTAGATTTAGAACGGCCGTCGTCAATAAGAAAATCAACATTCCCAATGTCTACTTTCTGTTCATCTTTTTCTTCATCTTCGTTTTTATATCTTTTAAACCTGTAGGCGGCAAGTTTTAACCCGGTTACGAGTTCCCTGGCCACTTTTTCCCTGTCCATGGAAAGCTGCATGGGAAACACAAAAGCACAGTTTTCCAGTTCCAGTTTGTCGACCTCTTTAAACAGCATCCCACCCAGTTCAGTCAGATCGGGCAATTTGATTTCATCGATTTTACCGGCACCAAGCAACATTAATCTTTCCGCTTTAAAATCACCCTCGAAAAGCAGCCGGGTCTCTCCCCTTTTAGCCTTAAATTTTTTTAAAGTTTTTTCAGGAAGATCAGGAAGTTCCGCCAGTAGTGGCTTCTTATCCTCGTTCTGAAAAACAGGTATGACCAGAAGTTCTGTTTCAAATTTTTTAGCCTCTATTACTTTTAAATCAACTGCAACGCTCATGCTACTTCACCTCTTTGTGAAAAATTGGCGATAGAAGGATTTAGCCCGAATAATTCATGAAACTCATGAATTATTCGCCCAGAGGGCAGCACTCAACAAA
>JBKGYI010000151.1:0-4382 GCA_046546195.1 bacterium
CGGATGAGTGGAAGAGGGGAGGGCTTCAGTGAGCGGACGAGGGGAAGGCTTCGGTGAGCGGATGAGTGGAGGAGCGGAGGAGTGGAGGGCTTCAGTGAGCGGAAGAGCGGACGAGGGGAAGAGGGGAGGAAAGGCAAAGGGATTGGCGGGGAGCAGGGCGCGGGGGGGTTGGAGTAAAAGAAAAAGTCATAAAGCAGAAACAACGCGGGGAGCGTGGTGCGGGGAACTGGGAGTAAAAGCAAAATCAAAATCAAAATCAACTGTAACTTCAATTGCTGGAACCACGGATTTCACGGATAAAGTCAATGGCATTTGATTATTGATAAAATCAAAACCTTAAAACTTTCAACGGGTGAAGTTACGGAGGAAAAATCGTATAAAGGACAGGTTTAGCCCGAATTATTCACGACAAAAACATTGTGAATAGATTCGTCCACCGGACAGCCGTCCCCGTCCTCAATTTGGCACGTTACAGGATTGGCAAAAAAATTGCTAATGGAGGTGGGATGTAGTAAGCTTGAATTAAGAGAGGGTGTTTAATGTTGATGGAACAGTTATTAAACTGGAAAAACCGTCAAATAAGATTTACCCGGGAACGCCGGCGACACATCAAAGAAAATTATCCGGAGATGAGAGAACAGTTTATAAAAATAAAAGAGACGCTTAAAAAACCGGATATTGTTAAAAAATCAAAGACAGATGACGAGGTTTTACTGGCATATAAGCATTATCCAAAAACTCCTGTTACGGAAAAATATATGTGCCTGGTAATTAAAAATGACAGCGACGATTCTTTCGTTGTGACGGCATATTTTACCGATTCCATTAAAAAGGGTGAACTGATATGGAAAAAGAAAATGTAAAGGTCTGGTATGATAAAGAAGCGGATTATCTTGAGGTTAATTTTGATATAAAAGAGGGTTTTTATAAAGAGACAGAGCACGATGCTGTGATGGAGAAAGTCGATGAAGAGGGACGAGTCATTGGATTTTCGATTCAAAAAGTAAGTTCGTTAACTTCTGATCAACCACTTTCGGTAGAATTGCAAAAGAAAACAGCCTGAGGGGGGGAGTGAACAAAGTATAGGAGTATGGAGGTGTGGGGGTATCGGAGTAACTGCAATGTTAATTGGCGGGGAGCAGGGCGCGGGGGGCTTGGAGCAAAAGAAAAAGTCAAAAGCAGAAACAACGCGGGGGGCAAGGCGCGGGGAGCCGGGAGCAAAATCAAAAGCCGAAGCAGTTGATGTTTATCCGTGTATAGCTGCGTTAATCTGCGAGCTAAAAAGCGGCCCGGAATTTTACATTGATCTTGAATTTGAATTAAATCCGTGGTTCCAAAATTTTCTTCCGCTGTTTTTTTAAGATGGTTCTTCCGCTTCGCGTAGTCTTCCTCCCTTAATTCTACAGATTACCCGGCATCAATTTAACACGTTACAGCAAGCATTTCTCAGTTTATTTTGGGCTTCTGTCGAAGATTATATGAGTGGCTATAAGTTGAGAGGAGAGTTTGCGGATGAATGGTGTTCAATTGTTGGATATATATCCAAAACAGATAATTGAAGAAGCTGATGAAAAGCGGCTTGATAAGCTTGCCGGCTGCAGGGATGAAGATGAGTTTCGCCGACAATTGGAAAATTTTGCCAGGCGGAGTTATCCGATCTGGATATTTGGGGTGCCGCGGACCGGGTCCTCATGGTTGATCAAATATTTCTATGGGGAAATTTTCTCGCCGGTGTTTAATGAACCCTGGGATTTGGTCCAGTGTTCTTCTGTAGAAGAGACGGAAACAAAGATTAATTGTCGCGGGGAAAATTCCTTTTATGAACGTCCTGTGCTTATGCAGAAGCTGGGGCTGGTTAACTGTCCGTCCGACCGGCTTGCGCTGGCGGTAAACCGGCGGTTTGTTTTTAAATATCTGTTTGATTTTAATATTGTCCCTAGTCTGATGAAAATTTACCCGCGTTCGCGATTTGTCTGGATTACCCGTGATGCCCGCGATCAGATTGAGTCTTTTTATAATCCTGAACAGGATCACTGGCCGCAGACAAAGTTTAAGTTCCTGGGCGAAGAGCCCCGGGAACGATTCCTGGGAGCGACGCTGCGTTTTGTAAATTTTACTCAACGGCAGTTCAAGATTGTTCCTGAATATTCGCGGCGGATAATCAAAATAAAGTATGAGGAGTTTACCGAAAACTTTAAGGTGCAGGCCGGTGCATTGTTAAATTTTTCCGGAATATCGATTGAACAAAAAAAGCTGGAGGAGCTTGCAAGTGACTTTAAGGCCCGGCACGGGATGTGGAAAAACTGGGAAACCTGGCAAAAACAGGTTTATCTGGATAGTGGTGCCGGTGAATTAAATCAAATCCTTGGATATGATTGTGATGGTTCTGATGCAGATAATGTGTGGGAACAGTCGAGAAAAAATAGTTTTTACCATAATCACGCCAACTGACCTTACTTCCTGCGATATCCTGGAATTATCATACTTTCGGTGAGCTAATGAAAACTTATAATGTGGGTAACAACAGTGAATCGGAGTTTTGGTTCTGGTTCTGCTGTGGTTTTGAACTCTATGAATTTAAAACCGTAACGTCAACGTCGCTGGATTCCCGCTTTCGCGGGAATGACGGGCGGTGATAGTCTGTCATTGTTCGGTTCAACCGGACAATCCAGAGGTTTTGATGGTGACTCTGGGGATTAAAAACCGTAACGTCAACGCCGCTGGATTCCCGCCTTCGCGGGAATGACGGGCGATAAATGCTTGTTATTGTCCGGCTTGACGCACAAGGATGTGCTAATGCTGCGGCCACAAGGATGTGTAAGAGCAGCGAGACCGGGCAATCCAGTTTTATATTTTGTATTTTCCGGTTCAAAATCAGAAATCTTGGATTCCGGCTCGGGGCCGGAATGACCGTTGGAAGGTTCTGTTTGAACTGATTTTCGGTTTGGGGGTTATATGTTATTATTTGCTGTTGATTACAAATTTACGGGAGACTTTTAAATGCCTTTTTCTCACCTTGATAAGAGTGGAAATGTCAGTATGGTTGATGTCAGTGAACGCGAGAAAACATTGCGCGAGGCGCTGGCCTGTGCCCGGCTTAAGTTTCCGCCAGCTATTTTTGCTGAAATAAGTGAAAAGGGGGTTCCAAAGGGTGATATGCTGGCAGCCGCCAGGGTTGCCGGAATACAGGGGGCTAAGAAGACATCTGATTTAATACCGCTTACCCACCCGATTGGAATAGATTACGTAAAAATAGACATAAAGTTGTTGCCTGAAGAAAACAGCATGGAAATTACCTGCCGGGCGAAAGCTTCCCAGACTACCGGTGTGGAGATGGAGGCGCTTACAGGTGCTTCTGTGGCGGCGCTTACTGTCTATGATATGGCCAAAAGCCTGGATAAGGGAATCGAGATTACGGAAATAAAGTTGCTGGAAAAAACCGGGGGGCGCAGTGGCGAATGGAGGGCGGGAAATGAATAAAAAATCTATATTTATAAGGGGTTGTGCCTGGTTATTTGTGATAACTGTATTTTTTGTGTTAGCCGTATCTGAAAGTTACGCCCGAACCGGGGCCGACACTCTTCCGGTGGCGGGGATTGAAGCGGGGATGGAAGGTTACGGCCGGACTGTTTTCAGCGGTACCCGGATTGATACGTTTGCGGTTAAAGTGCTGGGTGTACTGGAAAACGTAATGCCCGGCCAGGATTTAATATTAATTCGAGCGGAAAGTGATACGCTGCATCACACGAATATAATGTCGGGGATGAGCGGCAGTCCAATATATATTGGAGGGCGGTTGATCGGAGCGCTTGCTTACGGCTGGTCATTTGGCAAAGATCCTATTGCCGGGGTGACGCCGATTGAAAATATACTTAAGTCCCGGCAGATTGAGTATTCTGAACCGGAAGGCGCCCGGCGGATTGTTACACCGTTGATAGCTTCAGGATTTTCCTCTGCGGGGCTGGAAAGCCTTTCCGAAAATCTGCGTGCCCGGGGAATGCCGGTTGAAATAATGACCGGCGGCAGTGATAAAAAAGAAAAAACATCTGCAGAGCTTGAAGCAGGATCGGCTGTCGGGGTTCAGCTTGTGCGTGGTGATTTAAATCTTGCGGCGATCGGCACGGTAACCCATGTTGATAATGAAGGGCGTGTTTATGCATTTGGCCATCCGTTTTTAAATGCCGGCCAGATTGATTTTCCGATGACGGCGGCCAGCGTGGAGACGACGTTTGCCAGTTTGCAGTCTTCGTTTAAAATTGCCTCGCCTTTGCAGCCCCTGGGGGCGATAACCGAGGACCGCCAGGCTTCGATTGTCGGCGAACTTGGTCGTCAACCGGAGATGATACCGGTGAATGTTGAGCTGTCAAGACCGCATCAGAATT
>JBKGYI010000152.1:0-4379 GCA_046546195.1 bacterium
CGCAATAGATATATCCCGAATCAAACCAAAAATCCGGCTGGACAGCGTCCCCAGGCTGACGATAGCGGCTGAAAAACCAAGCGTTTTAGTATTCTGTCTATCCTCCACTGCTCTCTCCTTCTTCATAATTTTATACCCATAGAATACATCATCAGCGGCCCTTTTTACAGTATACCCCCACCAATTCCGGAACCCTCCAATGTTTTGTCATTGCCGACTGTGAACGGTTATATAAACTTCATAAAGATGATAAACTTATGTAGTTACCCGAACACAAAAAACTTGATAAAGGAGATAGGAGAACAATGCAGGAGCTTATTATCATTGGAGGCGGGGCGGCCGGTTTAACCGCCGCCATCTATGCGGGACGCAGCGGACTGGAAACACTTGTTATCGAAGGCCGACAACCCGGCGGGCAACTTACGATAACCACCGGGGTGGAAAACTTTCCCGGTTTTCCAGAAGGAATTAACGGCCCACAGTTAATGAAAAAAATAAGAGAACAGGCCGAAATTTTTGGAGCCAGCTTTGTCAGCGGGTTGGTTACTGAAGTTAATTTTGAATCAACACCTTTTCAGCTTCAGACCGAGGATGGGACCTCCTATGAAAGCAAATCTGTTATTATCGCCACCGGAGCCTCCGCGCGCTGGCTGGGTATGGATTCGGAGCAAAAATACAGGGGCAAAGGAGTCAGCGCCTGTGCAACCTGTGATGGTTTTTTCTTCAAAAACCAAGAAGTTATGGTCGTCGGCGGCGGCGATAGCGCCCTTGAAGAAGCACTTTTTCTAACCCGTTTTGCCAGCAAAGTTACCGTAATTCACCGGCGTGATGAACTGCGGGCCTCAAGTCTACTGGCCCGCCGGGCTCGCGAAAATGAAAAATTAGAATTTCTCTGGAACAGCGAGGTTGTTGAAATAATCGGTGACGATGAAAAAGTTACCGGTCTGCGCATTGTCCACCACAAAGACGGCAACCCCCTGCACAAGCTGGCCGAAGGAAACCCCGGAGTAAAAGAAAAAGAAATCAACTGCGACGGCCTGTTCGTTGCTATCGGCCATTCACCAAACACTGAAGTTTTCGACAACCACCTGGAGACAGACGAAGACGGTTTTTTGGTCACCAGTAATGAAGTTTTCACTTCAGTTAACGGTGTCTTCGCAGCCGGCGATGTCCACGACCGCCGCTACCGCCAGGCCATCACAGCCGCCGCCAGCGGCTGCAAAGCGGCCCTGGAAGCTGAAAAATATCTCCTTGATAGAGGTTAATCCTTGTAATCAGTGGTTCCGGCAGTTGACTTCGCCTTTTGAAGTTACCCCGCTACTCCCAGGCTTTGTTTCCCGCTCCCCCGTCGTCTTAACCTTTTATCTGTGGCTGCTGGTGTTGACTTTTATATTCTACTAAAAATTAATTATTTTATTTGAACTGCTGTGTTATTATTGTAACAGTTAATTAAATCTCCTTTATCGGGTGATAATTATGTGCAGCTCAAAACCTGACATAAAAAAACTGATGCAGCTTGATATCGAAGCCGGCGAACCACCGGCGCCAAAAAATTTGAGCAATATATTCGAGGCAGCCCTTATAGAAAAAACAATTAAACCAGATTTTCTGCGCCACTATCTGCACAGTATAACTCCCGGCCTCGAAGACCTCTCAACTGCTTTCCAGCATCTGGCCGAGAAAAACCGGGATTCCATTTCCAAGGAAGCCCTGGAAGCAATATCTAACGGTCTTGATTTGATGCTGCTTCCCAATGCTCAACTTTCCGATACCGACAGCGAAGAAATATATGACCGGATCGTTGAGCTTATCGAAGACAGTCCCAGTTCAGGTAATCTTGAAAAATATCTCCTCAATACTCTGCTTGTAATCAGTGGCAGCGTATTAACCGCCGCTGCAATCCCCCACATAGTCCATAATCATGAGAATTATAGTAAACACATTAAAAATATTCTAACCTGGATTCAATCTTTGTTTTCCGAGTAAACTTAAATACAGTTTGCCCTCTATAAAAAAATATGCTACCGTCGAAGGCAATGTTATTAAATGTAAATTAAATTTTATGGTTAAAGGAGGTAATTTCAGTGGCCACAGGTACAGTTAAGTGGTTTGATGACGCCAAAGGGTTTGGCTTTATCGAACAGGACACTGGAGAGGATGTCTTTGTGCATTACTCTGAAATCAATGTGGAGGGTTACAAAACCCTCGAGGAAGGTCAGAACGTCGAGTTCGAACTCGAAGAAACTGAAAAAGGTCTGGCTGCAGTAAATGTCAAAATAGTTTGAATCAAATAAACCGGAGTTCACGAGTCAAACCGGGAACTCCGGTTTTCTTATTTTAAAACCCAAACTTGCTGCCCGAATACTGGCGGCCGAGCAGTTTTAAGAAATCATCCTGCCTTTCTACCGGTAAATCATAAAAATCTTCCGGCACAAACTTATCAATCTCCACTTCACTCATCAAAGCCTCAATCTCTTCGGGCAAGAAACTCTCCATTAAGTCCGCCCAATCTTCAGATGAAATTTCATCACCGTTCAGCAACTTCCGTGTCGCCGGATCAGTGTTATTGCCAGCTCCGGCATCATAACTCATAAAACTCCAGCTCCTTAGAAAGGTTTTGTTTTCCCTCAACCTCTAAACATAGTTTAGCACAATCGCCCCCAAAATTTCCACTATTAATTTAAAATTTATACACGGATACTATCGTTAGCCCTTACTCCTCTATTCTTTTTTCTTCCGGGACCGCCTGATTGTAGGCCTCTATAACCGCATCGGTTATCATTGCCCGGCATTCTTCGGTTATCGGGTGGGCGATGTCCCGAAGTTTACCCCTGAATTCTTCGTTGGGCATTGCCAGTATAACGCCGCTGTTTGTCTCAACCAATCGAATATTGCGAACCAAAAACTGCTCATCAAAAATTACTATTGCCCAGGCAAGCGGGTTACCCTCGGTATTAACCGGATTTATTTTTACTGAAGTAACTTCCATCTTTAATCAAACCTCCATTTTTTTATTCGAATACTCTCATTTTTCGCAAGAAATCTCTGCTGATAAAGTTTTACTCCCGGGAATTCTTTTTCAAGCTCGCCGACAGCTTTCTCACAATCTTTATTTTCTTCAAAAATACCGTAAATCGCCGCCCCGCTTCCGGTGAGTCCTGCATATTCGGTATATTCGGCAAGCGAAGCACGGATTTTTGAATGCAGCGGCTGGGTGGCTGAAATCAGCGGTTCAAAATCATTGCTTAAATCCAGTTTTTTCCAGAGCAAACTGTCGTCATCGGTAAACCCTGGCAGCACAGGCTCTGATTTGCTCTTTAAATATTTTTTAAAATTTTGATAGGCATAAACAGTAGAAATCTCATAATCGGGAACCACCAGCAGCGTATACCCCTGCTGGTCAGGAAGCGGAGTCAGTATCTCTCCCACTCCTCGCCCGAGCATCGTGCCCCCATGAAGAAAAAAGGGGACATCCGCTCCCAGCCCGGATGCTAATTTTAATATTTTTTCGGAATTGATATCAAAATCCGGTAATATTTCAGAAGCAAGATTAATAATAGCGGCGGCATTGCCGCTCCCCCCACCCAGTCCGGCGCCGGTGGGAATATTTTTTTCCAGTTTAACAGCAAGAGCCGGTAGCTCAAACCCCGCCGCTCGCAGGGCAGCGAGGGCCTGCAGAATAAGATTGTCCGAATCAGCAGGAACGTCAACCGGTCCATTAACCTCCAGTGAATCCCCGACCGAAGGCTCCGAAAGTTCACAGGTAAGTTTGTCGTAAAGATCCACCGCCTGAAAAACGGTATGCAGATTATGAAAACCATCGGTACGTTTATCAAGGATTTTCAGGCCAAGATTAAGTTTGGAGGGGGACTTAATAATATACTTACAATTCAATTTTCCACCATCAAATAGTTCCAAATAACCGGTCACCGGCATCTCCAAGTCCGGGGATTATGTACCCATTTTCATCCAGCCCACTATCGATTGCCGCAGTGTAGATGGAAACATCGGGATGATCACGGTGAATCTTTTTTATACCCTCGGGAGCGGCAACCAGACAGAGGAAACGCAAACTTTCAGTAAATCCTTTTTCTTTAATTAAACTGATCGCTTTGGAAGCCGACCCTCCAGTCGCCAGCATCGGATCAAGAATGGTAACAGTGGGATTTTTAAGATTTTCCGGCAATTTTAAATAATATTCAACCGGTTCCAGGGTCTCCTCGTTACGATAAAGCCCGACGTGACCGACGCGAGCAGTTGGGACAAGTTGCAAAACAGGGTCAACCATTCCCAGCCCGGCGCGAAGAATGGGAATCAGAAGGATATTCTGGGTTATCTCCTTGCCAATAGCATCAGCCAGAGGTGTCTGCACCTTAATA
>JBKGYI010000153.1:0-4350 GCA_046546195.1 bacterium
CCGAGAGAAAAAAATTAATGTATAAAACCGAGAACAACAGGCTTAGAAATGTGCTCTCCCGGGATGTTCCGGAAATTGGCGCCCGCGCCTGCCGCCGGGTGGTTGACAGACTGCTGGATAAAAACGATCTCTCCCAATCAGAAGTAAAACACTGGGCGGTTCATCCCGGTGGCACGTCAGTACTGGAAGAGATAGAGAAAAAATTAAGTCTGAAGGACGGCGAATTGAGTTATTCCCATAAAGTTTTTGAAAATTACGGTAATATGTCCTCGGCCACCGTTGTTTTTGTTTTAAAAGAGATCCTGGAGAACGAACCTCTCCGGCCCGGCGAACGGCTGGTGATGACCAGTTTTGGAGCCGGTTTCTCAGCTCACGCCTGCCTGCTTGAGGTTCCGGGTGGTGGAACTCCGGGAAGTTCCCCATTTTCGAACTAAAATAGTTGTTGCTTTATCAAAAAATAAAGAGTTTAATAGTGGTGGTGTGAAGTAATTTTTCGCCGGGATGTATCTTTTTTTGAAAGTTGTTTTATAAAAAATCAAGGAGTGGTTGCGATGAAGAATGGTAAGTTTTTTGCGTTTTTGCTGGTTGCTGCTATTTTCACAGGCCTGGTTTTGATTGGCTGTGGTTCTGATACACTTTCCGGGGAATACCTCTGCAAGGAACATTTCTCGGAATCGATGGTTGATGAGATTTCTCTTACTTTCCGCAGTGACGGCACATTTACGGCTTCTCCAATGGGCGGCGACGGAACCTACGAGATAAAAGGTAGCAATGTTGTGCTTAACAGCCAATTTTTCAACGATCTGGAACTGGAAAGGGACGGAGACAGGCTGATTGCCGCTTCCTCGGCCGGGGATATAGTTTACGTCAAACAGTAAGTTGTCGGGAGTAAGGTATTCCACTATATGGCTGCTGCTGTTGACAGGATTTTTCCTGTCTTCCTGTGGATATTCAGAATATCTTTTTATGGACTACAGCAGCCATCACGGACCGTGCCAGAACGAGAATGGCGAGCGGATCGCTTTTATTGCCTCCACCAGGGCTTATAGAAAGCCGACCGGTCTGCGCCGGTTTCCGGACGGTGGTATCCCCAGGTATCTGCTGGAAGATGTTTCCCTGTACCTGTTCACCCCGGAAACTTCCGAACTCGAAAAAGTCACCGATTTCAACGATTTACTTGAACTGGTGGGAAGCTACCGCAGCAGCTGGAAAACCAGGCTGGTCTTTGTCGATGGAAACCTTTATTTTCATGTATCCCCGGTAACGGACTGGAAATGGTACAAAAAGCAGGAGTCGGAAAATACCAAACGGACAGAAAAAATTAAGAAGCTGGAGCAGAAATATGAAAAATACCGGGTATATGATTTAGAAACAAAAAAATTCTCCACCGTCAGTTCTGAAGAATTTAAGGAGGAATACAATCGCCGCCGGGAATCCTGCCGGGTAGGTTTGACTGAATTAAATCAAATGCTTGCCGAAGTACCGCTTTCCGCGTGGGGGCTTGTCGCTTCCGATATTTATTCCAAACCGGATGCTGCATATATTGAGGAAACGATATATGCCCGCAATCCCAGCTCCCTGACCCGCCGGGCGGTTGCTGAGCAGATTATTGCAAAATTACCCCCCGATAAAATCAGGAATTTGCTTGCAAAAATGCACAGCTATAAACAGCGGCTTGAAGGGCATGAAAAACAGGAATACGAAACCCGTGTTCGCGACCTGCGCGAAAGACTCGAATCCATCCTGGAGGTTGAAGAAAATAACACCGCCACCGGTAATTTGCAGCAGCCCGAAGAGCTGGTAATGATAGATACATATCAGTATACTTCGGTCGGTCATAATCCGGCGGATAATCCCGATTATCCACCCGCTTATCTTTTCGACGGTGATTATTCAACCTGCTGGGTGGCAAACGCCTCGGTCAAGGGAGAAAATCCCCGTTTGCTGGTGCGCATCCCCTCCGAAACTGAAGCTGCTGTTTTAAATATTTACCCCGGTTATGGAAAAAGCCGCCGGCTTTATTACCAGAACGCCCGGCCCCGGAAACTTATAATATCCCTGTTCGGCGGAATAAACCCACCCGGTCATGTGACAGAAAAAGCAACTCTCTATAAAGCTTACCGGTTTGCGCGGACACAAACAGTTACACTGGCCGATACTCCGGGATTGCAGCATATCAGCTTAAATTTTTCGGCGGATGAATTGAAAGATTTTGAGCAGCAGGTTCGTTCAAACCACACGCACCCGGAGCCCGGCACTCCCGGCAGCTACGGTTTGATTATGGAACTGGAGATCACTGAAATAAACGAAGGGACAAAATACGAGGACATATGCATCTCGGAGCTGTTTTTCAATGATCGTTTTGTCTCCGGTCAGCCTGCGGAAAAAACAGTTTACAGCGAGCCGTTCATTAACGAGTCCGAAAACGCCTTGCTGGCCCGGCAGAACGGCGATACCGTAGAAATATATTCCGACCCGCAATCCGTCCTGCAGCTGGCGGAAGTTTCCAGAGATAACAACTGGCTCACGCTGATTTCAATGCCGGCAAATATTGAAGGAAGAGCGGAAACAAATTATCTGCTGGTGGATATGCGAGCCGGCAAAGTTGTCAATGAGGTCCTGGCCGGTGCAACAGGAGATTACCGTCCCGGTACCCCGCTATACCTGGAATATGATAAAAATGACCATCTGCAGCTTAATTACGTAACGGCGGCCGGCAAAAACAGAAATATATCCCTGAAATAAAATATTGAGCGTGCCCTGAACTGTGTGGAAATTGTTTGTTTTTTTATCCTAATTCAAATCCAGAGATGACTGCGGCTAAAAACGCCATGGCCAGTAAAATAACGTATTCGCTTCTGTAGATCCGGTCGGATTCGTTTAGGTTTAACTGCTCTTTTATTCCGGCGATGATAATAAAAAGCAGGTAAAATCCCAGAACTGAGCCCAGGATCAAGAAAAAATCCGCCAACTGGTCTCCGGTCTGTTCACGTATGAAAAGTTGGAAAGCAACCAGATAAACCAGGCCAAGGGTTGATCCGGGGAGATTTCTAATCCATTTTTCTCTGAGCAGTCCTGATTTTTTTATAATGTGGATGCCAAGCAGGGAATTTAAAAAATAGATTCCCGGTAAGAAATTATTATAAACCGCTGGAATACGGTGAGTAAAAATCCAGCCCAGGTAGGCTATTAAAGCTAAAGGAGCTGAGAGTCTCAGGCCGGCTGAAAAGGAGTCCCTGAATTTCGGGGTTTCTACTATGATTAACAAAGCTCCGATGAATGCAGTTAATACTATGTTATTAATCAGAACCGAATCGTGAAAAATTAAAACCAGTTCATTCATGCTCCTCATCTCCTTTATTCTTTTTTGTGGCACAAGCGGATTTGTTTGGCCTGAACAGATTGAAATATCCGGCCAGTGTTTCCAGCATAATACCGCTGAGTGCGACCATTAGAAAAGCGCCAGCCGGCTGTGTCATTATCGTCAGCGGCTCAGTGCTGATGAGGATATAACCCCCGATAGTGCCCGCCCCCAGTAATTCTCTGCCAGTAGCTGTGAATATCATTAAAGTTAGAAACAAGACGTTGTCCTTGATAAAGACAGCCCGGTTTTCAGTTTTGCAATTGGTGTAGACGAGTGGTGTTACCCCGATCAGCAAAAAATAAAAATTCATATGCCCGGAAAGTTGCGGAAAAAAACCGGGAAGGACGATAAAAAGGAAATTGGCCAGAGAAAAACCTACCCCCCAGAGAAAAATCCAGCCAGTTTCCTCGGAAAATAATTTTTCCGAGGAAACAGCTATAATGCGAACCGCGAGCGCTATAAAAATTAAGCTGGCGGAGAAGAGCAGGGCCATATAAACTCCTTCCGTGCCAGCCAGCAGGATAAGCAAACCGGGGAGGATTACTTTTTTAAGGGGACTGAAATTATTTTCCATTTAGATTTCTCCTCTCATAGTAATATTCAGCCGGTTAATAGAGTGCTGGCCCAGATTGAAACAATAAAAATAATAATCACGCTGGAAATTGCTGCTGTTTTTCTGTATAATTTTTTCCTTCGGGCAACTTCTCCCAGGTGCGGTCCCTCCAGCAGAGAATCAAGAGGATAGGAGACAGCGTTCATCGCCAGAATTGAAAAAGTCACCCCGCCGTCGTAATAACCGTAAAAACGGATCAGGACGGTCAGAATTCCGCAGCCAATAGCAAACACCAGCCGCCCGGTTTTCGCCACCGGGGAGGTAACCATATCAGTGGCCATAAAACAGGCCCCCAGCATTAAAGCGCCCGAGAGAATGGTGAACAGGGGGTTTATTCCAAGCAGCAGTGACATCCCCATCGCTGAGCCGATAT
>JBKGYI010000154.1:0-4350 GCA_046546195.1 bacterium
TTGGTTTCATCTGTTATTATCCGCGGCCCCCGGGTTAAATCGCCGTATTCAGCGGTATCGCTGATCGAATAACGCATTCCCTGAATACCGGACTCATAAATGAGATCGGTAATTAATTTCAACTCATGCAGACATTCGAAATAAGCAACCTCGGGCTGATAGCCGGCATCGACAAGAGTTTCAAAAGCGGACTGGATCAGGTGAGTAACTCCCCCGCAGAGGATAACCTGTTCGCCGAAAAGATCGGTTTCAGTTTCCTCTTTGAAAGTTGTCTCCATTGTTCCAGCCTGGGTTCCGCCAATACCTTTCGAGTAAGCAAGAGCCTTATCGAGAGCGTGGCCGGAGTGATCCTGTTCAATAGCTATTAGGTTGGGAACGCCTACTCCCTCTTCATACATTGAGCGCACAACGTGGCCCGGACCCTTGGGGGCAACAAGAGCAACATCCACAAATTCGGGCGGTTCAATCTGAAAAAACCTAATGTTAAAACCATGCCCGAAAAGAAGCATATCCCCTTCCTCAAGTTGATCTTTAACTGCCTTCTCATAAACTCCGCGCTGGGCCTCATCCGGAACCAGCATAGCGATCACGGAAGCCTGTCCGGCCGCCTCGGCGGCATCAAGCGGGGAAAACCCGTCTTTTTCTGCCTGTTTATAGTTGTCAGTTCCTTCCAGTTCGGCGACAACAACATCAAGGCCGCTATCGCGCAGATTAAGAGCGTGGGCGTGCCCCTGGCTTCCATAACCTATGATTGCTATCTTCTCCCCGTCCAGCTGATTAAGATCAGCATCATCATCATAATAAATTTTTGCCATTGTTCTTTCCTCCTGTGTAGATTTTTATTTACCGTGATTCGCGACCGAGAGCCAGAGCTCCGGTGCGAGCTGTTTCTTTTATTCCATAGGGTTTTAAAACTTCAATTACATCGTCAATAAGATCCGTCTCCCCTGTAAAGCGAATTACCAGGGTGTTGGAAGTCATATCAACAACCTTGCCGTTAAAAACTTTGATAATATCCATTATTTCTCCCCTTTTCGCCGGCGGGGCGGAGACCTTGACCATCAGAAGCTCCGAGCTGATAAAGGGGCGCCCGGCAAAATCCTCCACTTTAATGGTCACAACAAGTTTACGCAACTGCTTGACAACCTGTTCGAGAGTCCTGTGGTCGCCCTCGACAACAATAGTCATCCGGGATATATCGGGATTAACTGTTTCACCAACCGTCAGGGAGGCGATATTAAAACCGCGACCACTGAACAGTCCGGCAATACTGGAGAGAACACCCGACTTGTTTTCCACAAGCGCCGACAGGGTCTGTCTCTGTTTATTGCTCATAAAAAATCACACCTTCATTATTCTAATTTTTTACCAACCAGTATTTTTAACATAAACATGGAAGGTTCATGAACATACATAATAATTTACGGTATAATGGGATTAATAACAAGTATTTTTCGCCTTAAACAGCAAAAAACATGGTTGTTTCCCTTTTCCCTGTAAAAAAGCGGCAAAAGGTTTTACAATTACTAAGCCGTGGGTGGTGAAATATGAATATTTTCTTCCCCCCTGTTTAATACTATCTTTATTTCTGGAGTGAAACAGATGAGCAGCGAGTACACGGGAAAAAACATACAGGTATTAAAAGACCTCGAACATGTCCGCAAAAGACCGGCCATGTATATCGGGACGACCGGACCCGACGGGGTACATCACCTCATCTGGGAATTGATCGATAACGCCGTCGACGAGGCGGGGATGGGCCACGGGGATAAGATAACCGTTACCCTGGAAAAAAACGATTACATAACAGTCACCGACCGGGGGCGGGGTATCCCGATTGATATCCACGAGGAAGCCGGTGTTTCCACTCTGCAGGTTGTAATGACCCAGCTACATGCCGGCGGAAAATTTGATGACCAGGCTTATAAAACTTCGGGCGGGCTGCACGGTGTGGGAGCTTCGGTGGTCAACGCCCTGGCCCGGGAATGTACAGTCAGGGTTCAGCGCGACAACAAAATTGCGACCCAGACTTACGAGCGAGGAATCCCGCAGAATGAAGTCAAGATAGAGAAAAAAAACAGCAGGATTACAGGTACAACAATTAGTTTCAAACCGGACACTGAAATTTTTCCCGACATCAGAATTGATGAAACAATAATTGCCGAACGGCTGCATGATCTTTCCTATTTGCTGCCGGAGGTAACATTCATCCTCGAGGACCAGCGACCAAAAGAATACAGGGTACGCGAATACCATTCCGAAAAAGGTCTACCCGAGTTTGTAGAACACCAGCTCGAGGATAAAGACTGCATGCTCAAAAAGACATTTTACATGGACGAAACAATCGACAACGCCGAAATAGAAATAGCTTTCAACTACGACAAAGATGGCCACTCGGAAAACATTGTCGCTTATGCTAATAACATAAAAACCGAGGGGGGCGGCACCCATGTCCAGGGGTTCAAGACAGCTCTCACCCGGGCTGTAAAAGAAGTCTCGGATTCCAACGGTAATTTCCAGGGGGCTGATCTGCGCGAAGGATTAATGGCGGTGATCTCGGTAAAAATCCCCGAACCGCAGTTTGAGGGTCAAACAAAAGGGAAACTGGGTAATCCGGAAGTACGGGGCCATGTTTCCAAAACAGCCTATGATCGAATTTATAAATACATGTCAAAAAACCCATCGGCCACCGAAGGACTGGTAAAAAAAGCACAGGGAGCAGCAAAAGCGCGCAAAGCGGCCAAGCAGGCCCGGGATATAACCCGGGAAGCAAGCAAGGACGTCAGCATGGCACTATCTTCAAAACTTTCCGGCTGTATAGAAAATAAGATGGAGGGAACCGAACTATTTTTAGTCGAAGGTGATTCAGCGGGCGGCTCAGCCAAACAGGCCCGGGACCGCCATTTCCAGGCTATTTTACCGTTGAAAGGAAAAATTAAAAACGTCCAGAAGGCTACCGCCAGCACCTATCTCAAAAACACCGAAATCCAGGCAATTATTACCGCTGTGGGAACCGGGGTTGGCGAAAATTTTGACATTCATAATCTGCGCTATGAAAAAATAATCATCATGTGTGACCCCGATGTTGACGGTCTGCATATCCAGACCCTGCTGCTCACACTTTTTTACAACTGCATGCCGGAGCTTATCGACCGTAAACACCTCTATATCGCCGATCCACCGCTTTACTACCAGAAAACAAAGGAGGGCACCGAATATCTCTACGGCGCGCAGGAAGATCTGGGTGACGGTGATATCCGGCGTTTTAAAGGGCTGGGCGAAATGAATCCGGAGGAACTGTGGGAAACAACAATGGATCCCGAAACACGGCGTTTAATCGAGGTAACCGCCGAAGATGTTGCAGCAACGAAAAAAATGTTAGAAGTATGCATGGGCCGCAAAGTAAAACCACGGCGAGAACTGATTCAGGAGCGAGCCCGGGGAGTCTGGGAAAAACTGGCTGAAAAAGCAAACGTCTGAAACGGCAGAGGGCATTTATAGACAGGAGCAACTAAAATGGCGGGGAAAATTAACCTAATCGGAAAAACTCTGGAAGAAATTAAAAATGAGCTGGAGAATGAGGGGCTGGCCGCTTACCGGGCCACCCAGATTTACCAGTGGATATATAAACGGCAGACATCTGATTTTTCAAGGATGACAAACCTGGGCCTGAAACTGCGCGAACAACTGGCTGAAAAATATGATGTTTCACCGTTAAAAACTATTAAAAACAGAAAATCAGGGGATAATTCTGAAAAATTCCTGTTTGAACTGAAGGACAAAGAAAAAATAGAAACGGTATTTCTACCGGTCACGGGCAAACGCAACAGCATCTGTCTTTCCACTCAGGTCGGCTGCCGGTTTAACTGCGGGTTTTGTGCAACCGGAAAACAGGGATTCACCCGAAATTTAAGCTGTGGAGAGATAATCAACCAGCTATTAACGGTTCAACTTGAAAAAGATGTTAAAATAACAAACGTGGTTTTCATGGGGATGGGGGAACCGCTGGACAACTATGATAACCTGGTGAAAACAATCGCACTGTTAAATGACGGACGGGGGTTAAATATAAGCTGCCGGCGAATGACAGTTTCCACCTGCGGACTGGCGAATAAAATAAAAAAACTGGCCAACAGCGGATTTCCGGTAACCCTGGCTATTTCGCTGCACAGTGGTTTTAACAGCCTGCGCGACGAGCTTGTCCCGGTAAACAAACATTATCCGATAGCCGACCTGTTAGAAGCGGCCGATTATTACAGCGAAAAAACCGGGCGGCGAGTCAGTTACGAATATGCTCTGATAAAAGGAGTAAACGACAGCAAAAACCAGGCCAGAAAACTGGCCGACCTG
>JBKGYI010000155.1:0-4342 GCA_046546195.1 bacterium
AAAGCGGGAGAGGACATCAATAGGAACATGGCGAAAAAAGAGAGGAACCTTTTCATCGTTCATCCCCCTCAATTTTTGATTTTGCTTTTCTATACAGTTTTTTATGAGTTGTCAGCATTCTATCTGGCTTTGAAATATCCTCGCCGTAATAAGATTTCAATACACCTATGATTTCTTCCCAGCGCTCGGTTTTTTCAAGGAGAGAAAGGGTCTCACGAAAAATATCGCCATAGGAAGAACTCAAGCCTCCCGAAGGAAGGCCCCGGCGACGCTGATCATCAGGTAGGGAATTTAAATAGTCCAAGACCTTGAGCAGATGGTCGGCTGCCTGTTCCGGGTTGCCTCTGTTTTTCTGGTATATAGCGCTTAAGTAATCCAGATATCGAAGATCTTGCTCTAATTTTTTATAGTCGGTTTGTTCGGTATATTTTATGATTGATTTTTTTGCTTTATCGATAAAATCCAACGCTCCTTCCTCACCGTTTTCCGCCATGATTTGAGCTAGGTCGAGCCACTCCTTCACAGAACGCTTGGACACGGGGTCAAGCTGTAGCACCTCTTTACGTATTTCGATATGAGTCTTCCCCATGAGTTCCTCTGATAGACCTTCTTTTACAATGATTCTTAGCAAACGTGCTCGTTTTTGGGGAGGAAAGTCTAACGTTAGACCTTCGGCAAGAAGGGCCTTCTTCTGCTCATCGAAACTTCCGATTCCTTCGGCTTTTAAATCATCATACGTTCCCGATAAACTGAGGCGAGCTTCGAGATTTTTCGGATCCTTTTCAAGCGCTTTTTTAAGAATTTTTTGTCTTTTGATAGGATCACTAATCTGATAAAAACCTTCTTCGCGGCTTTTATCCGCCTCTTCCACAAGTTCTTTTGATTCCTTCTTGTCTCGGTCGGATTTAAGAACGTATTGATCATACAAAAGATACGAGCCATAAATCGCGCCGAATACAAGAGCACACAGGGTAAAAGCAATGATAATCGAGTTCGTTGTTTTTGACATACAAAAATCCCCCTACAAAATGAAGGCGACAGAATAAAAGATCAATTTGGTCATCCAGTTAAGTCCATATAATTGTGTAAATTAATACTTGAAAGAGCCACCGCCCTCTTGTAGATTAGGGACTGACAAAAGAACCCAATCACAAGAGGAGTTGATCAGCGATGGCTCAATATAATGTTAACCTTGATGAGGAGATTTTTCACGAACTATTTTCAGGAAATGAGAAAGGCCTGCAAAAACTATTAACCCAGGTGCTTAATCAAGTGCTGGAAGAACAGAGAACTGAACATATTCAGGCGCAGCATCACGAACGTTCTGAAGATCGCAAAGGATACAGAAACGAATATATGCCCAGAAAGATAACAACTCGGGTGGGAACAATTAATTTGCATGTTCCCAGGGTTAGAAACGGTGATTTTTCACCTGAGATGTTTGAGCGCTACCAGCGCAGCGAACAGGCGCTGATATTAAGTTTGATGGAGATGGTAGTTAAAGGTGTTTCGACCAGAAAAGTTAAAAAGGTAACTGAAGAACTATGCGGAACTTCATTTTCCAAATCGACTGTTTCGAGGTTGTGTTCCCGATTAGATCCAATTGTTGAAGGATGGAACAATCGGCCTCTGAAAGAAAAGAAGTTTCCTTTTCTGATCGTAGACGGGCTGGTTTTAAAAGTCAGAGAAAAAGATCGGGTGGTGCCAAAAAGTGCGCTGATAGCGGTTGGAATCAACGAAGAAGGGTATCGAGAGATACTTGGTCTTCAAATAGGCAACACCGAAACATATGAACGCTGGACGAGATTCTTTAAATGGCTTAAAGGGCGCCGTTTAAGCGGTGTAGATGTTGTGGTGTCGGATGCCCACAGCGGGCTTAAGAAAGCGGCATGGGAAGAATTTCAGGATGGTATCTGGCAGAGATGTCAGTTTCATTTTACGCGAAACATCCTGGATCAATGCCCGAAACGTTACCGTCCGCAGTTAAAACAGAGATTAAAGGAGATACACAAGGCACCTGATAAGAAGCGAGCACGGGCGCGATTCAAAGAAACACTGGATGATTATGAAGATAAGGCACCAAAGGCGATGAGTTGTCTTGAAGAAGGATTAGAAGAAGCCATAGCAGTTCTGGAGCTGCCGGTTAAATACCGCCGGAGGTTAAGAACATCTAATTCTCTGGAAAGATTGAATCAGGAAATCCGGCGTAGGGATAAAGTGATAAGAATTTACCCGAATGAAAAATCAGCCTGGAGAATGGTCGGCGCACTGCTCATCGAGCAGCACGAGGAATGGAGCACCGGCCGCAAATATCTTGACATGGAAGAGTATAATGAATGGAAGCAAAAAATTAAGCAGCCAGAGTTAAAAGAGAAAAGGATGAAGGTGATTACAAGTTAGTTAAATTTGACCCTGATTTTCAAGAGGGCGAATTTACACAACATTTGGGACTTGACCTCCTTGCGGTCCTCCTCTTTTATCTCAAAACCTTTCTGTTTGTACCAGTTGATCGTATCATCGTTGTATTTATTTACCCGCAGCCAGATTCGACCTATATCCAGTTTTTTTGCTCGCTTTCGGACATGGTTTAATAAGTATGTCCCGCAACCCTTCCCTCTATGGGCTCTCAATACGTATATTTTACTTATCATCAGCCGGTTTTCTTTTTGTTCGCCGACCAGGGCGAGATACCCGGCCGGTTTACCATCCACCAGCAGCAGGTAGTATTCATACCCCTTTTCAATTTGAGATTTTATCGCCGGCACGCTCTGAAATTTTTCAAGCATATATTCGACCTGACGGCGACCAATAACTGGAACATAATGTTCGGTCCATATCTGGCGGGCCAGACCGGCAACAGTCTCAATCTCTTTGGTCTGATTAACCCGCTTTATTGTTTTTGTCATCGATTTCACTTCCGGCTGTCACGGCAATCACGCACCCGTGAACATAAGACTGAAGTTTTCTTTTTCTACACTTCCACAGTGTTTCGATTATAAATGGTTTTGGCCGGGCAAACAATTGCTATCCCCGGCTCGGTTTTTTCTCGACCCTGAACACTTTAAGAATTTCGAATTTCCGGTTTCACTTCCTGCCTGCCATTGATTAAGAGCTTATATCTCCCGCGGCGCTTATATCGTTATTTCACCTACCAAAAGACAGTAAAATAAATTATCCTCCACTGTTAAAAAAGTAATACGGCAGCGGTGGTTTTAGCCGGACATTGCGCAAATATAAGTTATAATTTTACTGAATTTAATTTAAGAAAAATCATTACAAACTAAAGGTGATATTATGAAAAAAGCAGCCAGGAAATTTTTGAAAAATTTAATTGATGCGGTAAGCCCGTCCGGATTTGAAAACGAGGCGGTTGATGTCTGGAAAGCCGAGTTAAAAAAATACGCCGATAAAATCGAGACCGATATCCACGGCAACTGTATAGCGGTTTCAGAGGAGGAAAAATCCCCACGGGTGATGCTTGCCGGCCACATCGACGAAGTCGGTTTTATGGTTAAATACATCGACGAAAACGGGTATATATTTTTTTCGACCGTAGGCGGCGTTGACTCCCAGGTTGTTCCCGGACAGCGGGTTAAAATCAAAACAGACAGCGGCTATATTAAAGGAGTAATCGGCAGAAAACCGATTCATCTGCTGGAAGATGAGGAGAAGAAAAAAGCTCCGAAGACGGAAGATCTATGGATTGACATCGGCAGCAAAGACGAAGAGGAAACGAAATCAAAAGTTGGAATCGGGGATGCGATTGTGTTTGACGTGGGACTTACAGAATTAAATTCAGACCGCTTAACCGGCCGCGGTTTCGACGACAAAGCGGGAGCGTTTGTTGTCGCCCGCGTTTTTGAAGAACTGGCCGGAGAAAACCTGAAGGCGGCCTTGTATTCCGTGGCCACGGTCCAGGAAGAGATAGGTCTTCGCGGGGCCCGGACAAGCGCTTACGGGATCTCACCGGACATTGGAATTGCGGTGGATGTTACTTTCGCCTCCGATTTTCCGACCATGAACAAGAAGAAATCCGGGGATATAAAAATAGGCGGCGGACCGGTTATAGCCCGGGGGCCAAATATAAATCCGCGCATCTTTAAAACGCTTGTTGAAACTGCCGAGGCCGAGGAAATACCCTACCAGATACAGAGTGTTTCCACAGCCACCGGAACGGATGCAAATGTTATCCAGACCACCAAATCCGGGGTGGCAACCGCGCTTATCAGCATCCCGCTCAGGTATATGCACACGCCGGTGGAAGTAATCAGCACCGAGGATCTGGAAAACACGGTTCTCCTCCTGAAAAAATTCATGGAAAGAGTCGACGAGATTCTTTGAA
>JBKGYI010000156.1:0-4318 GCA_046546195.1 bacterium
AGCAGAGCGGTTCCGACTCCGAAGCCTATGTGGCCTACAGCCATCTTATTCGTCATTATCCTGACAGCCTTTTTTTAACCCGGGCGGAGACAGAAATAGAAAAACTTCCTTTGCCGGAAAACCTTGCTCCACCAGAGCGCCAGCCTGAAGAAGATAAAGACGAACCCCAAAAAGCCCCCGGAGGTCCTTACTGGGTCCAGGTGGGGTCGTTTACTCGCCGCAGCCAGTCTGAGGCGCTGGCAGTGCGAATGGAGCGCGAACTTGGTTACAAACCGGCAATTATATCAGCTGAAGTTTCAGGGCAGACCTACTACAGGGTTCGTATTGGCGGTTTTCAATCTCGTTCCGAAGCAAATGAAATTTTAAGCGAAGTTAAACAGCAGGGGGTTGATGGTTTTATAGCTCGGGAGTAATCTATATAATTAAATACAGGGTTTGTTTACCAAATCTCCTGCCATTCCCGCGAAAACGGGAATCTATTGTAGTCAAGTTTTTTAGCTGGATTGCCGGGCTTGTTATGTCCCGTATCTGGTCTGGCTACCGGGAATGACGGGTTTTGTGCCGGGAAATCAATATAGAGTTGAAAAATAAGGAAGAATGGATTAAAAAAATATGGCAAAAAAAACAACACCACTGCTTGAACAGTATAATGAGATAAAAGAAAAATATCAGGATGAACTGTTGTTTTTTCGCCTCGGTGATTTTTATGAACTTTTTTATGAGGATGCCAGGGTTGCATCGCGGGTTATGGAAATTACCCTGACTTCGAAACCGGTAGGTAAAGGAAATAAAATACCGATGGCCGGTGTTCCCGCTCATTCGGTTAATTCATACATCGAGAAGGTCATAAACAGCGGCTATCGCGTTGCTATCTGCGAACAGGTTGAGGAGGCTTCCCAGGCCAGTGGTGTTGTTAACCGCGAGGTAATCAGGGTGATTACTCCCGGCACTTTAACCGAAGAAGATTACCTGGACAGCCGCCAGAATAATTACCTGCTTTCTTTTTTTCTTCCCGATAAATCCACTAAAGTCGGGCTTGCTTATCTCGATCTTTCGACCGGGGAATTTGAGGTTACTGAATTTGAAGATGATTTCGAGAATACTGTCCTGATTTCGGAAATCTGCCGTCTCCATCCTGCTGAAATTTTAATTTCTGACTGCCAAAAATATGAACCTATTATTGCCACACTTTCCACTTATTATGATAATATTGCCATAACCCGCCGCCCCGGCTGGCAGTTTGAACCTGAAGAAGCAAAAATCAGTTTGAATAAACAGTTTAAAAAACTTCCGGAGGAAATTGTTGCCAGTCCGCTTTTGATCAGTCCTTCCGGTGCGCTTGTTCATTATCTTGGTGATACTCAAAAACAGAATCTTTCTCATATTAACAAGATTTCGCGTTATGATCGGAAAAAATTTATGGTTCTTGACGCGGCCAGCCAGCGTAATCTTGAACTGGTTGAATCTCTGACGTCCCAGCAGCATGCGACCCTGCTGAATGTTCTTGATGCCACGGAAACGGCCATGGGTTCGCGCCGTTTGCGCCGCTGGATCCTGCAGCCGCTGTTAAATGATAAAAAAATCAATTCCCGGCTTAACGCTGTCGAATGGTTCGTCAATAATGGCCCCGAGATTCCGGTTGTTAAGGAACAGTTGCGGCAGATTTTTGATATTCAACGCATTGTTGGGAAAATAGGTTCAAACCGGGCCAATCCGCGCGACATAAAAGCGCTTGGTGAGAGTTTGAAACAAATTCCTGCAATAAAAGAGCTGCTTCCGGATACTGATGAATATAATTTGATGAAAAACCGGTTGCATGAATTATCCGAACTGCGCGAGGAGATCGAAGCGGCGATTGTTGATAACCCGCCGGCTAAGATTTCAGAGGGGGAGATATTTAAAAGTAATTATAATGAGCGTCTGGATGAACTGCGTGATTTGATGCGCGGTGGACGGGATTGGATTACCAATCTGCAAAAGGAGGAACGGGAACGGACCGGTATTAATTCCCTGAAGGTCGGGCATAACCGGGTTTACGGTTATTATATTGAAGTCACAGATGCTAACCTTGACAGTGTTCCGGATGATTATCAGCGTAAACAAACTCTTGCTAACTCTGAACGTTATATCACTCCTGAGTTAAAGGAAAAGGAGCGGATGATCTTTGGCGCCGAAGATAAGGCCATGGCTCTTGAAGAGGAGCTGTTTATAAAGCTGCGCGAAGATATTCTCCAGTATCTTGAAAAACTGCAGGAAAATGCTGATGTTCTGGCCGATCTTGACGTTATCGTCTGTCTCGCCGAACTTGCCCGCCAGCGCGGTTATAGCAGGCCAAAGGTTGATTGGAGCAGTGAGTTAAAAATAGAGAAAGGCCGCCATCCGGTTGTCGAGGAAATTCATGAGGAAGAATTTGTTCCCAACGATCTTGAACTCGATCGGGAGCGGCGCCTGGTAATTCTTACCGGCCCTAACATGGCCGGTAAATCGACATATATCCGCCAGGTGGCTCTGATTTCCATAATGGCTCAGATGGGTTCCTTTGTGCCCGCTGATTTTGCGCGTGTTGGTATGATCGATCGGGTTTTTACCCGTGTTGGTGCCCATGATTTTTTGGCCGGGGGCCAGTCTACTTTTATGGTCGAAATGATTGAGACAGCCGAGATAATAAACAACGCCGCTGAACGCAGCCTGCTTATTCTTGACGAGGTGGGCCGCGGCACAAGCACTTACGATGGTGTGGCTATTGCCTGGTCGGTGGTTGAATACATCGCCCGCCGGATAAACGCCCGCACGTTGTTTGCTACTCATTATCATGAATTGAATGAACTTGCAGACCGTTTTAATAATGTCTTTAATATGACCGTGCGGGCCCGGGAATGGGATGATGAGATAGTTTTTTTGCGCCAGGTGGTTGAAGGCCATTCCGATCATAGTTATGGAATCCAGGTCGGTAAGCTGGCGGGATTACCTGAAGGAGTTATTGAGCGTTCCCGTCAGGTGCTGCATGAACTGGAGGAAGAAAAAACAAGGAAAATTCCCGAGGCTTCGGGAGAGCGGGAAATAGCGCAGCTGGATCTTTTTCACCCCGCTCGCCAGGTTCTTGATAAACTTGAAGAACTGGAAGTGGAAAAAATGACCCCGCTGGAAGCTTTGAATGCTCTGAATCGTCTCCAGCAGGACTATAAAAAAGCAGAGCAGGAAAGTTCGTGATGAGATAAAATATTTAATTGTCACGATGAAGTATGAAACTTTATTTTCGAACCGCTTTAAAATGGAGGAATTTAAATGATGCTCAGGCAGTTAACACTTGATACTGTGCGCTTGACCGAACTGGCAGCTATAGCAGCTTCGCGTTATATGGGGTGGGGGGATAAAAATGCTGCAGATCAGGCTGCTGTAGATGCCATGCGTGATATGTTCAGTTATGTGCCGGTCGATGGCACAGTTGTAATCGGTGAAGGGGAAAAGGACCAGGCGCCGATGCTTTATATAGGAGAAAAGGTCGGTACGGGTGACGGTCCCGCTGTTGATGTTGCTGTCGATCCCCTGGAAGGAACAACTATTGTCGCTCGCGGGGGAGCCGGGGCTTTGTGTGTGCTGGCCCTGGGCCCGCGTGGCTCTTTTTTACATGCCCCTGATGTCTACATGATGAAAATCGCGGTTGGCCCGGACGCCCGGGGGGCCATAGATCTTGAAGATGATTTTTCAGAGAACGTCAAACGTGTTGCAGCGCTTAAAGATAAACCGCTGCAGTCGTTTACCTGTGTCCTGCTTGATCGTCCTCGCAATGCCGAACTGATTAAAACATTGCGCAGCCTGCACTGCAGAATAAAATTAATTGATCACGGAGATGTCTCCGCTTCTCTGGCTACCTGTTTGCCTGAATCGGGCATCGATATGCTGGCCGGTATTGGTAACAGTGCCGAGGGGGTGCTCAGCGCGGCAGCCCTTCAGTGTTTCGGAGGTGATTTTCAGAGCCGGCTTAATCCGCTTGGCGACCGGCAGTACGCTCGCCTGGAAAAAATGGGAATTGACAATCTTAATAAAATCTATCGTATCGATGATCTTGCGTCCGGCGATGATCTGCTTTTTTCCTGCACCGGTGTCACAGATGGCGACTTTCTGGATGGTGTTCGCTATGACGGTAAAGATATTATTACCCATTCAATGGTTCTGCGCTCCAGCCGGGGAACCAGGCGAGTTATTCGTGGTTATCACAGTGAGGAAGAAAAATTTAAGGACAGCGATATGGCCCCGCTGGTAACCCGGTTCTAATGGATTATATTTTTGTAAAAGACCTGGAAGTAGAATGCAATAT
>JBKGYI010000157.1:0-4272 GCA_046546195.1 bacterium
AAGTCATAGAACTGGAGATGATTTGAGTATAAACGCGCCGCATAGCGCCCAGAAGACGTAACGGAAAAACCGCTTTCCTCAGCAACGGGAAAAGAAACTAAATTTCCGGCAAAATCAGTTTCCACGGCGTCAAGTGACATTTTATTTTTATAAGCGTCAGCTATAATTTCTCCCGGCAGGAAGTAAATTTCCTGTTTTCGTCCCGGAGTTTGTTTTACAATATAATTATCCGGAATTAACCGGGGCCCAATCTGATTCCTGAAATTAATGTTTCCAAAAATAGAATTTTTTGAAGTTGCAGCAGCGTAACCTCTTGTAACAATTTCTCCCAATCCGGATTCTTTATCCGTTATGCCGTAAAGATAAACACGCTCATTTTCGGCAATAATAATTCTGTTTTCCTTAAGGGAATAATCCAACGTTTTCATATCATCGGAAGATTGGGGACGAACCGACGAATAAATATGAAAGGCTTCAAACTTCACGGTATTTTCGGGGATATTCGCCTCCCATATCTCAAACCCTTCCGTGCCTATAAGTGCAAATCTTATCTTATTTTGATGCGTACTTAAAACCTCGATATTGTGAACATCTCTTATTCTACTTTTTTCAAGAAAAATCCAGCGGTCACTCGAAGTCGACAGGTCTTGGGAGCGCTCCGAAGACTTATTACTGCGTATTTCTACCAATTCATCTTCAGGAAGAAAATACACATAGCCGGGTTCGCCAACGCTCGGCGCACACCATGACAGTATGTATGGTTTTGAATTAAAAAAGAAACCCATTTCAGCCCGGTTATATCGCCAAGATAAGGGCTTATATTTTTTTTTGCCCGCCCGCGCCGACCATGTTACAAATTCATAGTCTCCGACTATTAATTTATCACCTATAAAAGACATCCTGGGCGGAGGGACCGAACCAAATTCTTCTGACAAAGAAAACCGTTCTGTCGGCTCACTAATATCAAAAACTTTGGCCGTCAAATTCCCGACCTCTACAAACGAAGCAGCGACATAATCGTCACCGAAGACAATCTGTTCGAATTTACCGGAATCGGTCTGTAATTTCCAAAGAGGCGAAAGTTGGGGCAGACTCAACAAATGAAGTTCTCCGTTTGCAAGTCCGGCGGCCAACAATCTACCATTAGCGCTTACTTCTAAAACTTCCACCGGCGCGTCAAAATCTTGTTCTTCAGAAACTGATCCGCTCGGTTCAAAAAGAGTTAGCCCCCCGTCCGCCGTGGCGGCGGCAAAACCCGGCGCCTGCTGATCAAACTCACTCTGGCCGGTCGACCAGGGAATAATAATTGCGCTGACAACATCATCTTTCAGATCCGCCTCAAGCAGTTTGGGATGAAACCGTCCGGCTAGAAGTCCCAGTTGTGCCTTTACTTCCCAACTGGGTATATTGTCATACGCATTTTTAAATTCGCCAAGAGCCGCGTTTAAACGGTCGTCATCAAAGTATGATCCCCCCTGGACAAGATGTGCCTGGTGTTTGGCTTCCCTCATAGCTGCAAGGGCTTCTTCTTTTTCGGCCTGAATACTTATAAAGGAAAAAAAGGTTACCGCGATTAATAAAAAAAAGGCGCCCGATGCCGTGGCGTAAACCGCGGGATGGCGCTGAACGCTTTTTTTCAAAGCGTATAAAACGCTCGGCGGTCTGGCTGTTATTGGTTCGTTCCTCAGGTAACGGTTCAAATCGTCAGCAAAAGCCTGTGCAGTTGGATAACGCCGGTGTGCTTCCTTCTCCATCGCTTTGCGAACTATCACATCGAGGTCCCGGGGAATTGAAGGGTCAACCTTCCGCGGCGCCGGCGGATGGTCTTCCACTATCCTTTTAAGATCCTCCATGCGATTGCCCGTGCTTTTAAAGGCCCGGCGGCCGGTCAAAAGTTCATATAGAATAACTCCCATAGCATAAACATCGGTTCTCTCGTCGGTATCATCCACTTTCCCCTCCGCCTGCTCGGGGGACATGTAACCCAGCGTTCCGACCAGCGCTCCACTCTGGGTTAGTGTGTCAAAATCATCCTCCTGATCTCCACGTACAAGACCAAAATCCATCAATACAGGTTCGCCGTCAGAATTTATCATTATGTTATCCGGTTTGACATCCCGGTGAATTAATCCATTCCTATGTGCATGAGCAATCGCTTTCAGAATCTTTATGGCAATATCAAGCCGCTGATTCAAACTGAGCGGCGGAATTTCCATATCTGTTTTTTCGATCTCTACCTCCTGCCATTCCTCGAACTCATCCTCTCCCTCTTCGGTTTCATTTTCTTCAGTTTGAGAAGCAACCCGAGACTTTTCGACCTCACGCAGGCGCGTAACCACGGAACCGACATCTTCTGATTTGGTGGTCAGTGTCTCGCCGCCGGTCGCCAGTTCAACTACCTGTGTCAAATCCACACCCTCTATTAAATCCATCGTATAGTAGTGATAACCTTCGGCTTCGCCGATATCGTGGATGCTTATAATATGGGCGTGCTGCAGGCGGGAAAGTGTTTTTGTTTCCCGCAAAAAGCGCTCGACCTGAACTTTGCTGGCCTGATCACCACCTAAAAGCAGCTTCAGAGCGACTTCCCGATTGTGCAGCCGGTGTTTCGCTCGGTACACAACCCCCATTCCTCCGCGGCCCAGCGGTTCGAGCAAATCATAATCACCGAATTTTCTGATAACCTCTTCACCGGGTTCTTCTTGCCGGTCGGTTGAAGAAGCTGCGGTTTCCTCGCGAACTTTATCAGCAGAAAACTCTTCTCCCGGACTGATAGAGACCACCCGATGGGGTTGTTCAAATCCTTTGAAATGTTCAGGTTCACAGGCCGTAAAAAGATATTCTTCACTGTCGAGAGTTTGACCGCTTTTTGAAAAAATATCACCCTCCGGATGTTCTTCATCCGGCAAAATATCCCGGACTAAATCCTCGATTGAAAGAATTTCCCCCGGGGAGGCGCTGCTGCAGAGACGGGCGGCAAGATTAACCACCGGACCAATTGCCGTATAATCCTGCTGCTGCCGCGAACCAATACTTCCAACAATCGCCGGGCCCGTGGCAATACCAATACCAATTGGCGGAATTGGCCGGTTTTTTCTTCCCCACTCATCCATCAATTGTTTGTGGTTTTCCATTATTTCGAGCACACAGTTTAAAGCACAGCGGGGATGATCGGCCATCTTTAAAGGTGCTCCGAAGAAGGCCATCAGTTCATCGCCGATTATTTTATCGACAGTCCCATCATAAGCGTAGACAACCTCAATCATCCGGTCAAAAACCACATTCAGAATCTGGCGAACCTGCTGGGGAGCAAGTTCCTGCGAGAGTGCTGTAAAACCTCTTAAATCCGCAAAAAAGATAGTTATTTTTCGCCGTTCTGGAAAGTCAAACTCCTGATCGTCCGATTCACGCAGACGATCCAATACTTTAGAACCGACGTAACGCTGAAACATGCGTTCAATACGGCGCTGCTCGGACTGATCTTCAATTAAAATTTGAACGCCGTCACCCTCAGGATGAATAGTAATTTTGACATGCTCGGCATCGCCAGTATCAGGATTGACATAGGAAGTCTCTTCTTCCAAAGGTTGCTTGGAACTTAAAACGGCATCACAAAGCTCTTCGAGTCGTCCCTCCCCTAACGGAAGATAATCGACATCCTTAAGCGCTTGACCGACAATTATTTCCTTATCAAGATTCAGGGCGGCGCAAAATGCGCTATTTGCGTATATAACCTCTTTGTCCTGATTTACCTGCAGTATTTTTACCTCAAGACCGGCAAAAGAAACAAAATCTCGCATCTATATAACGCCACCTGTGAGAGGCTGTCGCATAAATCACCGCGAGCCGAGTTTAGGAAACAGCCTCTATAACTGGTAAATAAAATATCTATGTTTAAATGAAAAGTCTCAAACAAAACAAAAAAAATTACGCCAAATCCCTATTTTGGAGCCTGTCGCCAGCCTGAAAGTTTCCGCGTGTTCGCCCCGGCTGTAATTTCGTGACATTTATAGCTTAGCATACCGACTTCCGGGTGCAAATATAATGACTGTTCAGCCGCTCTCAGTTTATCTGCCAGTGATTAATTAGTTCCGAAAGTCCCCATATATTTTGTTTTTACGCCCTGCTCTACGCGTCCCGCTCCACACACCAATTACTTAAGTATAGAGGGGAAAACATAGCCGGAAAAGTAAATTTTAATGTCAGATTCTTTTAATTAGCTACATATTTCTTTTAAGCGTTTATACAATACGTCCGATCGGCCCTTCTGTA
>JBKGYI010000158.1:0-4269 GCA_046546195.1 bacterium
TTGATGATTATTATAATTCCCGGCGGGGTGGGAAGGATTTACCATTCCTTGACAGGTTTGATGATTGACTCCTTACTTTCCCCTCCATTCCCGGAGAACACCCTCCCCTCTCCTTTATTCTTACATAAAGGCCCTTAGCGGTCCTGTTTTTACACAGACCTCGCCCCTGTTTTTGGGTTTTGAAAAATTCAAGTGATAGGCGGTCTGAAAAATCTCATCCGGGGAGACGGTTCCCATCTTAATTAGGAGGTGAACATGGTTTGTCATCAGGCAATAAGAGCCCAAACAGACCATCACGGCGGGATTACTCCCGGTCCAGAAAGCTGAGGTAAGCAAGGCGATCAATGGGAGCTAAAACAGCAGTTCCTGACGCTTCCCCCGTGTATAAACTTGATACCAGTGCCCATTCGATAAAATTACACGGTGGATAAGCCACAGTAATAATCAGTACTGCTTAATAACTAAATAATTCAACCTCTGAGGCTTTACATTCACATATAATTTTTCAATTTTAAAACACAGCCTCTATATCAAAATCACCGGGACCGGGGATTTTTCCACGACCTGGCGGCTGATATTGCCGATTACATTTTCACTGCCGCTTTTTCCCATGTAGATATAATCAACTTCGTGTTCTGCCGCGCTATTGATGATAATATCCACCGCATCTCCTTCATCGATTACGACCTCGTGTTCTATATCGCTGACCATCTTCAATTCATTTTTTAACCGAGCATAAATACTGGCGCCGTCTTCATCCTGGAAAAAATTAACAACTACCAGCCGGCCGTCAACCTGGCGGGCCACCCGGGCGGCAGCCTCCAGGGCGCGGCTGGAAGCTGGCGTTTTTTCCATGGCAACCAAAAAACTGTATTCTTCCTTCACATTAATTTTTGTGGGATCAACCCGGCCTTTTTTTAATAACCGCGGGGCTAAAAATGCCGTTCCGAAAGCTCCCAGCGGGGCAGTGTAGAGGATCGATAATACCGATAGCGCCAGAATATATTCGCCGTGTGCGATCCCCATGGCAAGCGGGATACCCCCGATTGCCGCCTGCACCGTGGCTTTAGGCATTTGACCGACTGTCATAAAAATTCGCTCTTTCCTGTTTAAACTCGAACCGAGCGTGGATAAAAATACTCCGGTAGTTCTGCCCAAGAGAAGTCCGAGCGTTATTATGATAAGCCCGGCGATACCGGAAGAATAAATTACGTTAATATTTACAGCAGCGCCGATTAAAACAAACAGAAAAATCTCCCCCACTTTCCAGATTGAATCCACCCCTCTTCGCAGCCGGCGCGCGCTGATTGGATTGAGCTCCAGAATAATAAACCCCTGAACCATTATCGCCAGAAACTCTGAATAAGGCAGACTCTCGCTCCCAACCAGCAAAAGCAATCCAAATCCCAGGCTGATAATCAATTGCTGCACAGGTTTTTCACTCACGTTTAATATTTTAATTAAAATTAAGGAAAGCCTCCCCGCCAGGTAACCAAAAAGTATTCCCAGTATTATATTAAGCGGAATATTTCCGAGCTGTAACCAAACGCCCCCGCCTGTCTCGCCCAGTATTGCAGCCAAAGTTATTCCAAACATCGTAACGGCCAGCGCGTCGCTCAGCGTGCCGCCGGCGAGAACAAGATCCGGCACCCCTTTCTTAGCTCCCCGGCCCTCGGCCTTCAGCCAGAGCATCATCGGCACAATTACCGCCGGGGACGCGGCACAGATTATCCAGCCCAGCAGAAAACAAAGCAGCCAGTCCCAGCCCAGAATCCAGCGGGCCGCCCCCGCAACAACAAAAGTTTCCAGAAGGGCCGGTAAAATACCAAGTCTAATCGGGACACTTCCGTGGGCAAGCAACTTCTCTTTATCCAGTCCAAGGCCGGCTTTAAATAAAATAATCAGCAAAACAAACAGACGGATCTCTTCTGATATCTCTAAAATCCCCCCCGGCAGCAGATCCAGCAGGTAGGGACCAATAACAACTCCGGCAAGCAGCATCCCGATTAATTTGGGAAATTTAATCTTCCCGGCCAGCTCCCCGGCCAGAAAACCAACTACTGTTATCAGAAGAACACCCTGCAGCATAAGAAACACCCTTTCTAACCCAAACTATTCACAAAAATTGCAATTTTTGTGAATAGTTCGTATCTACGATACAGCACTCAAATCTGTATCGCTAAATAAATCAAGTTATGATATTAGAGTTTAAAAATAAAAAGTGTAATTCAACCATAATTTCGTTGATTTGTGTGCTGGGTTAGCCACGCCCACAATCGAGTATTAAAAGTAGTGAAATGCTATTTATACGGCCCACTTCAAGCCAGTTCAGACGATATAAGTTTCTAACGGTGCTCGATTGTGGGCATCCCTCCGGGTGATTAATTCACTACAGTTATTCTGTCGTGAATTAATCAGGCCAAACAAAAAAAACTCCTGTCTGCCCTCAGCGGCGAGAGCAAACAGGAGCCATCAACGATATCGTATTTATAAGGCGAGCTCCATCGCCTGTCTGAAAATTATTTTACCATTTTTTCAGCCGGTTAACAGTAAAAAACAGAAGTGTTTCAAACCGACCAACGGCCGCAAGCAAATCGGCATAGTCATGCCCATGTTTTTTAGTCCCCAGAACTGTAGCCGCGGGGATTTACTTACCGGACAGGAACTTCGCCAATTGTTTTTCTCAATAACTTGATGAATGAGCCACCGGAGAGATTTGCAAGGAGTTTAAACTTGCTGGGGCGACTGTTCGGACACGATTTCACCCACACCTATCACCATGCAGCAGTCCGGAGAGTTGACGCGCAAGAGATTCAAAGAAAGACTTGCTAATTATGAAGAAAAAGCGCCAGAGTCAAAAAGGGAAAAGATGGCGGTGATTGCAGGTTAGTTAAATTCAACCCTGATTTTCAAGCTGGTTAACTTACACAAAATTTAGGACTGGACCTAAAAAGTTTCCGGATTAACATCGTCACGATTAAAGATTTCATGCTATATCTCGCTTACTGATAATTTTAATTTGCACCAACAGCAATGTATTTGATAAAAAGAGCGCAGATAAAACCGGCCAGAGTGGATAACCCCACCACCGCGCCGCCCCTTTCGTAGGCTTCGGGAAACATTGTTTCAGAAACCATCGTCAGCATTGCCCCCGCTGCCACCCCTTCAATGACAGCAAAAAACTGGTCGGCCATCCCCTGAAGGAAAACATGCCCGGCCCAGGCACCAAATCCGGTCATCACAGTTATAGAACTCCACATCAGAAGAATACGGGCAAAAGAATAATCCTGCTCTTTCATCACCGTCGAACTGGACATTGCCTCCGGTAGATTGGCCAGAAATACTCCGGCAACCAGAGCCCAGGGAACCAGCAATTTATCGGAAATAGTAATTCCCAGGACGAGTGATTCCGGAATACCATCAAGAAATATACCCAACCAGATACCGAGCGAGGAATTTTCCTGCTTTTTCATGGCTTCTTTCATTTCCAGCGATGTGGGAGAAAAATCTTCCTCACTCAGATGGCTGGCGGCTTTCTTTTTCCATCTGTTTGCTTTATTCCGGGAGAGCATTGATTTCCGGGCCAGATCTTCACTTCTCTCCAGAAGCAGTTTTTCCACAGCCTTTTTCATCTCAGGAGAGACCTCGATCAACTCATCAAAATCACTTTTGTTGATTTTATAAAAAGTTGTTTTTTCACGGGCTATCACAGTCGCCACACGGTCCTCACCGGTCAGGAGGGACATTTCGCCAACAGCATCTCCCGCCTGGAGGGTGGCAACAGACTTACCATTCCGTATAACTTCCACCCGACCCGAATCAATTAGATACAGAGCATCACCACTTTCACCTTCTCTGATTATTCTGTCCCCTTCCTCCACTTTAATTTCTTCCACGCGGGGAACCAGACGAGCAATATCCTCCGGCGGCATGGACTGGAGTATCTTCACCTGTGAAAGGTGGTCGAGTATCTGGTGTGCTTTTTTCCTTTTTACCTGGGTCAGATGCCGAATGAGGGTGGCACCTTTTCGCAAAAAACCACCCGCATTGTTTAATCCCTGATTAAGAAGCTCGTAGAGAATACCTCCCACAAGCAAGCCGAGCGCCAGCGACCAGAATCCGGCGATTTCAAATGAATGGGCCACAATTTCAATAGTGAGAGCAAAAAGAAGTGCTCCCCCACCAAATGCCATAAGGGACGAAGTCAGGCGAGCTCCCGGTTTTACATAAAGGCCGATCAGAGACCCTGCCGGCAGGGATACAGCCGAA
>JBKGYI010000159.1:0-4268 GCA_046546195.1 bacterium
TTAATCCAGGAAACGTATCATCCGAGGACTATGCGCGTATGGCAAGTTGAAAATCTCGCCCCACAAAACTAGTTAAGATTAATCTTAACTAGTTTTGTCAGGTGTGTTATTACTTTTTTATGGGGGGGTTGTTTTGACAGGGGGGAATTATTAGTGATAAAATGCTCAATTATTGTGGTTTTAAGACCGTTAATAGTAATATAGGGTTTGGTTCCATATCATTTGGATATTTGAGGACGAGAAACCATGGATTACCGGTTCAATAATCCGACCAGCGGTTTTTTAGAGGGCGGCGAGTTTTTTGAGGAGTTAACTGCGTATCTCTGCCGGGCCCCCGAACAAAAATATCTGCTTACCGTGGGGACCGATTCACGCCAGTTAAAGATGCGGAGCTCTTTTGTCAGTGTTGTTGCTATTCAGCGGGTTGGCCACGGCGGGCGTTATTTCTGGCATCGTTTTTACAGGCGTAAATTTAGAGCCCTGCGTCCGCGTATTTATGTTGAAGCCGAACAGAGTTTGAAGCTTGCCACTTCTCTGACCGCTGATCTGGAAGAATATCTGCTCGACCAGGCCCTGGAGTTTGACATCGATTGGGAGATTCATGTGGATATTGGACCCAACGGCCCGACCAGTGAGATGATTTCCGAAATAGTGGGAATGATCCGTGGCTGCGGCTACACGGTGCGCACCAAACCCGATGCCTACTGCGCAGCAGTAGTAGCCGACCGCTATGCCTGAGCTGGGGTTAGGTTCAAGGTTCAGGGTTCATAGTTCAAGGTTTTGTCGTTTCGCATCTTCTTCCTGGCTTTTCCCTGCGTCTCTGCGCTGCCGCGTTTTTTAGCTTTTGATTTTGCCTTTTCGCCTCCTCGCCTTAGCTAAACAGAGTTTTCGAATTGGCGGTTATTTTGTTTGGTTTGAAATCCCGCTGTGTTATTATTTAGCAAAAAGAAAGGATTTATATTATGAGTTTTAAGGCCAAGCGGGGTTGCAAGATACTTATTACTTTTGGTCCGGCAATTGCGGACCCGGAGAAGCTGAGGCAGTTAATTCGGCGGGGTGTTAACGGTTTTCGTTTTAATTTCAGTCACGGTAATATTGAGAATCATCGGCCCTGGCTGGATAAGATCAGGAAAATTTCTGAAGAAGAGGGAAAGGTTGTCGCCTGCATGGCTGATTTGCAGGGACCGAAAATACGGCTGGGAGAGCTTGATGAAGAGCCGGTTTTGCTGCAGGATAACCAGGAGGTTTTGCTTTATCCCGCTAACAGCGAGGCCCCGAAAAGTTCGCAGCCTGTTTTGCCTGTTTCCTACGATAGTTTGCTTCAGGAAATAGAAGTCGGAGAAGAGGTTTATATAAATGACGGACTGGTTCAACTGGAAATATCAGCAAAAGAGGATAATTTTTTACGAGCGCAGGTGATAACCGGGGGGGAGTTATCCAGCCGGAAAGGGGTTAACCTGCCGGGAAGTGATCTTAAGATTCCGGCAATGACCGACCAGGACAGGGAGGATCTTGAGGAAATAATAAGATCCGATTTTGATATGGTGGCTTTATCATTTGTTCGTCGTCCCCGGGATCTGTGTCCGGTGCGCAAACTGCTTCATAAAAGTGACCGGCCGGTTGATTTAATTGCCAAGATAGAATGTCGCCAGGCACTGGAAAACCTTGATGCTATCATAAAAGAAGTAGAAGGAGTTATAGTTGCCCGTGGAGATTTAGGGGTGGAGATAACTCAGCAGCGGGTTCCTTATTATCAAAAACAGATAATACAGCGAGCGAACAGGCGGGGTAGGATTGCGATCACCGCGACCCAGATGCTGGAATCAATGATTCACAATCAGCGCCCCACGCGGGCCGAAACATCTGATGTGGCCAATGCCGTGATTGACGGTTCGGATGTTGTGATGCTTTCGGGGGAAACAGCGATCGGCAATTATCCGCTGCGGGCTGCGGAGGCAATGATTGAAATCATAAGAGCAACCGAGCAGGATTTCAGTCCCGCGCGTGATGAGCTTGATATTGATGCGGCCGGTGAAGAAAAAAAGTCAGCGGTGAGTATCTGTAACGCCGCCGCCGATTGTGTGAATGATCTTGGTGTGCGGGCGCTGGTGGTTCCCACTTTTTCGGGGTTTACCGCCCGTCTGGCTTCCAATCTGAATGTGGATAGTTTGATAATTGCTTTTTGTCCCTCCATCACCACTCTGCAGAAGACAGCACTTTATCGCAATGTTCAACCCTGTGTGCTGGAGATGATGGAAAACACGGATGAGTTAATCGAAGCGGTAAGTGAGATGGTTATTTCCCGGGGGATAGCAACCAGCGGGGATAGACTGCTTTTGCTGGCCGGGCTGCCACTTTCCAAACCCGGTGTTACCAATTTTTTACATCTGATAGAAATATAAAACCCTGGTGCCCGGTCGCCGCTTTTACGCGGCGACCGGTCTTTCGCGGGAGAAAGATGGGGGCACCAGGGTGTGATGGGTGTGAGGGTATTTAGCCTGAATAATTCGGGTTAGATATTCACTTCTATGTCAGATTCCTCCCGTAGTTCGGAAATCATCTCTTGCTGCTCCTGTTGTTTTTTCTGGTGACGCAGCAGCCGTTTTACTTCACTTTCAGCCTCTTCAAAAGAGCTGTCAGGAAAGTTTTGCTGGTTATTCTCGAAATAGTCGCGGGCTTCCTCTTCGCTGACCTGGATATCGCCTATTTCCTGCTGGATAAATTTTTCTATCAGCAGGCTATCGTGGATTCGTTCTTTGAAATCGTCCGGTGATAGCCCCTCATGTTGAAGTGCCGCCCGAAACTCATCTTCGGATTTGAATCCCTCGCGGGCCATATCGATCTGTGTTTCAATCTCATTGTCAGTAACCTCGATATCATTTGCCTGCTGGGCCGAAGTTTTCAGAACAAGTTGTTGCACAGTTTGGTCCACGACCTGCTGTTTGGCCTGTTGTTCGAGAAATTGTTGTTCATCATCATCATCGGATATCTGATCAGCATATTGTTGCTTGAGTTGTTCGACTGTCTGATCAATACGAGATTCGAGTTCTGATTCTGAAACTGTTTCTCCGTTAACCTCAATCGCCACCTCTTCAGCGTTCAAGTTGTTGACCGAGGGTGTTATGAGTAGACTGCAGGACAGTAAAACTGTCAGAATTAAGAATGTTAAATTATGGAACTTCATGGTTATTCCTCCTGAAAAAAATAGGTAGAACACAAATGGTGTAGAATTGTACAAAAACAGTTATTTTAGATATTGAAATTATGGTTGTAAAAAATAATCAGGCGGGTGTTCTCAGGTAAGACTTTAGATGTTGGAAGGTGATTGCGTTTTCAATCTGTTGATCTCTTTTTTGATTATAGAGAGAAATGTGCAACCGGTATTTTATTGAGTGGGGGATACTCCGGAAATAATTTTTTTTATTAGATAACAGAGGACTAAAATCCCTGGGATCGGGAGAAAACTCTTCAGTATTGCTAACAAAAAATGAGTCAATAGTGAAGGGCGATGCCCCGGATTGAACGTTATGTGCGCTGTTTTTCAGGGTAAGTTGAATATTTCCGGTGAACCCGGGTTTTTTTAACAGGGTGTTAACCAGATTGATTCGCTGCGGGAGTGTCTTGCCGTTATCTGCCCCGTTTGTGTTTGAGAGCGAGGAAACTCCGAGTACACAGCAAAAAAGCAAAAGTGCGGCAAAGACAATTAACCGTGAATTTTGCCGGTCAGTTTTCATAATAGGATCAAAACTCCGTTAGTTTTGCGAATTAAAAATCAGGAACTATCATATCATCGATTGTTCCGCCCGAAGGAATCATGGGAAGAACGTGAGCCTCGTAAGAAACAGGAACTTCAAGAACGTAGGGCCCGGGATGATCGAGCAGCTTTTTAATAGCGTCCTCCAGTTTGGATTTTTCAGTGACGCGATCGGCTTCCACGCAGTGACCCTCGCAAATTTTGACAAAATCAACCGGAGGGTCGCCGATATAAGTATCGCCCCGGGTTCCTCCGTAGAAACGATCTTCCCACTGGACAACCATACCAAGGTGATGGTTATTAAAAACAATTGTTTTCGCGCCGATATTGTGCTGGGCCGCACAGGCCAGTTCCTGTTCATTCATTATAAAACTGCCATCGCCGTCAATGTTTATTACCTGGCGGTCGGGCATAGCCAGCTTTGCTCCAATAGCTCCGGGGAGACCAAAACCCATTGCACCCAGCCCGCAGCTGCTTATCCAGGTGCGGGGCTGTTTAAATTCGTAATGCAGTG
>JBKGYI010000160.1:0-4266 GCA_046546195.1 bacterium
GTCCCTATAATGTTTTTGATGGAATAATTTTTGCTGTATATCTATTTTAATAATAGTAATCAGCAGCATTATTCTTTCGCTTTTTTGCTCGGAGAACTGTTTATATTTTTAAGATTTAAATATATATTTTGTGGAGTTCTTTGAATAACGAAAATTTTTGGAATGTTACAATAATTGTGGCGGAGGTGAAAAAGATATGCCACGAACAAATCAAAAAAAAGATTATTATAAGATTCTCGGGGTCAGTGAGGATGCCAGCAATGATGATATAAAGCGCGCTTACCGTAAGCTTGCCCAGAAGTGGCACCCCGATCGCTGTGATAAACCGGAAGCGGAAGAAAAGTTTAAGGAAATCGGGGAAGCATATGCGGTTTTAAAAGATTCTGAAAAACGCAAACAATACGATCAATTCCGTAAATACGGCCGCGCTCCCGGCGCACATGGTTTCCAGTTTGATACCGAAGGGTTTGATTTTTTCGACCTTTTCCAGCAGGTTATGGGCGGTCGCCCGGGTGGACATTCGGCGGGAGGACAGACTGTTTTTGGGGACCTGTTTGGAAACGGGGGAGGTTCCCAGCGCCGTGTTTACCAGCGGCAGCCCGGTTCCCCCGGCCCCTTTTCAGGTTCCCGTCATTCCGGAACGACGGTAAAAATAAAACGGCGGATACCGTTTAAGCTTGCCGCGCTCGGTGGTAAGCTTACTGTTAACACACCGAGTGGTGAAAAGGTAAAAGTTAAGATAAAACCGGGAACCCAGCCGGGAACTCAATTAAAAATTCCCGGCCGTGGCGGGTCCGGTCGCGATCTGCTTGTTGAGCTTGATGTTAAGATCCCGACCAATCTGAATGAACGGCAAAAAAAAGTAGTGCGCAAGAATTTTTGAATTTGTAGAGTTGCAGATAGTTGCTGTGAAGAAAGGGTGAGTCTTTTGTCGGAACCTGTTAAGCTTAGTATTCAGACAACGAAACGAGCGGAAGCCATTGATATAACCGCAAAAGTTGAAGCGGGATTGCCGAAACTCGAGGTTGGTTCCGGCATAAATATCTGGGTTCCTCATACCACCGCCGGGGTGACGGTGAATGAAGCTGCTGATCCGGCGGTAATGGCGGACCTGATCTCCCAGCTTGAAGAGTTTATTCCCTGGGAAAACAACTACAGGCACCGGGAGGGTAACAGTGCCGCCCATGTAAAATCGGTACTTCTTGACTGGCACCAGTGGATTCCCGTGAAAAATAATTCGCTGGGCCTGGGGCGCTGGCAGGGTATATTTTTTATGGAATGGGATGGGCCGCGAAATAGAACCTGTTACATTTATCCTGATTAAATATTTTTAAGGAGAGTCGGTACTGATGAAAAAAAATCCTCAGAACAAACGGTTTAGCAAGGCGGATCGTGAGCCAACGGATGAATCTCTGGATCCCTATTTGAACGAGCAACCTGATTTCGAGCCGGCCCGGTGTTCTGTCTGTGGTAATATTTATCGCAACAAGCAATGGTATCACCCAGAAATAGTAAATGATGTAGTCAAGGAAATGAAGATGAAAACAGCAACCTGTCCGGGATGTAAAAAAGTTCAGGATCGTTACTACTACGGTGAGGTAAAAGCCAGCGGAGATTTCATGTTTGAACATCGCGAGGAAATATCCCATCTTATTGAGAATGAAATTCAGCGAGCTCAAAAAAAGAATCCCCTGGAAAAACTGGTTGCTGCTAAAGCTGCAGAAGGCGAGGTCCTCTTTCGTACTACCAATGGAAAACTTGCTGAAAGGTTGGGCCGAGCGTTGGAAAAGGCCTACCAGGGCGAACTCAAGCAAGAAAAATCAGGTAATGTAACTCGTGTCTGGTGGAAACGAGAAAGCTAATCAGTAGTTCAAAAATGACGCCGGGGTGTATTATCGAGGTCGTTAAGTCCACCTTCGTCCAGTGGGCTGCCGTATTCATCGTGTGTCTGTAAGTCGGAATTGATCACTACGTCGAAGTCGAAGTCTTCCAGGCCGAGCATGTCAAAGAGAAGTTTTTCCAGATCCTCGCTGTCTTCAATACTGGGAACCGAACCCCAGATCGAGACAAAACCGTCTTCAACTTCGACTTCAAGGGTATCAGTATTTAATCCGAGACTGGTTTCTATCGTTTCGACTATGTGCCGGTATAGTTCTTCGTCGGATAACGATTTACTGTCAACCATGAGTTTACCTCCTAAAATTATTTTCGGGAAACGATGGACATTATTAAAAATATAAGGTTTTGTCAAATGTTTTCAAAGTTATTTTTAAACCCCCAACAATAATTATTAATTTTCTCGGACTGCCAATGTGAACTGATTTGAAGATTTTATTATTCCTTGCCCCCGATTTGAGCAAGAAAGGCTAAGCGGGTTAAACTTTCTTCTGAAGCTGGGTCACGACCACTCTGGTTTTTCCGAATTCGTAGTTTTCAATTAGAACATAATTTTCATAATTCTGTATCGGGGTGTGGTCCCAGGTCGGTTCTTCCAGGATTACCAGGCAGTTATCTTCAATATTATCCAGATCGGGCAGCAGTTTTAACAGCTTGCGATTGTAGTCTTCCCCGGGCGGGGGTGCCGAATATATTAACCCGACATTGCGCACACGCTCTTCCTGAAGAAATTGCAGCGCGTCCATTTGCAGCCAGACCATAGAGTCATCCTTCAGGTGATCATCCGGGGGGGCGATATCCACGCAGACTGCTGTTTTTGCCCCCGCTTTCAGGAGTTGTTTGCTGACCGTGCCCCGTCCTGCAAAAAGCTCAACCACAGTCAGTCCGCTCAGGATATCTTTTAACAGGTTTGTAAGCGCGTTAATAGCGCTTTGCGGGGTGGGGCTTTCTTTTTTGTTTGAACTCATAACCTTAAGGAACTTCGAAACTGCTGACTTCGCTTATCTCGTGTTTGTGCTCGGATTCGTCAAGATTGTAATTATGGATGACGTGTTTGAGAAATTGACCGGATAAAGTCTCATAATAGGTTATTTTCTTGGTATCGTCCGGCCCGGTTCCCAGTATCTTTTCATTAATCTTCCTGCCCTCAAAACTGTGCTGCTCATCACCTTCGCCTATTGTATAGGATTTCATTCTAAAACCTCCGGTTTGATTTTAATTATTTTTTTCGCTGATATCCGCTATACTGATTTCTGATAAAAACTGGCGCAACCGGTCCGCCACCTGTTTAAGGATATCACGGGTTGGACATTTGTCTATGATTTTACACCCGGAGTCTTCGCGTGCCGTGCCGATGTGAGTTTTCAGGGTCGGTTGCCAGTTCTATCAGGGACCTGATTCCGTAAAAGGTTCGAGCTGTGAGATGCATAATCGTAACTCCAATTCATAGATAGATTCTAGCCCCTTTAATTAACATTATTTCATTTAAAACCTGTTGCAGCAAGATTAGTTCGGGGTTATTGAATTATTGCCTGCTATGGAGCGTCCTCTCTGTTAAAATAAATAGCTGGCACCTGTTAGTTGTTTAAGTTAACTGGAAGCAGAATCTTTCAATGGTCTGTCATTGTCCGGCTTACCGCACAGGGATGTGCCAATGTTGCGGCCCCACGGATGTGTAGCATCAGCGAGCCCGGGCAATTCAGCTTTTTTGTTTTTTAATTTGCCAGTTCAGAACCCAGGACTTAGTAACTGATCAAATTTTGTGACAGCAGGAAGTGAAGTGATCATGAAGAAAGAAATATTATTTATTATCCTGCTGGCAGTTTTTCTTTGCGGTTTTGTGACTCCCGCCCGTGCTTTTGTCGAATTCTATCCGGACTCGCTTGATTTTTTGTCAGGAAATATTTTTCTGGCCGCGGCAATTGTGTTTTTGCTGGGATTTTCCCTTAATTTAACACCGTGTGTTTACCCCCTTGTCCCTGTTACCGTTAGTTTTTTCAGCCGCCGTTCAGCTTCAACACCGGCCTCGCGTCTGGCAAACGGATTAGCATTTTTTTGTGGTTTGATAATATTTTATACCCTCCTGGGTTTGCTGGCATCCTGTACCGGGTTTATTTTTGGAGCGTTGTTTCAATATTCGTCTGTGCGGGTGGGGCTGGCCCTGCTGATGTTATTCCTGGCACTGGTTATGTTTGATTTAATAAGATTTGATTCGCCGGGCCTGCTGCAGGTATTATCTGGATTTGTCGGGGAAAAACTGGGCAGCTTTGGTCTTGGTTTGACCATGGGACTGGCGGCTGCACCCTGTGTTGGCCCACCGGTTGTTGCTCTTTTGACTTTTGTCGCCGTGGATGGTGACCTGCTGCGCGG
>JBKGYI010000161.1:0-4254 GCA_046546195.1 bacterium
ACCAAAATAATCAAGAAATTTATCAGTTGTCTTATACTCAAGGGGTCGACCAATCTCATCGCGACGCCCGCTAATTCGAATAAAATTATGTTCAAGCAGGGTCTGCAGTACCGACTGGCTATTAACCCCCCGTATCGCTTCGAATTCAGCCCTGGTTACAGGTTGATAATAAGCTACGATAACAAGAGTTTCAATTGCCGAATCTGAAATACGCTGTAATGTTTTTTTCCCAAACATTTTTTTAAGAATCGGATAATGCTCCTCGCGGGTCGTCATCTTGAAACCACCCGAAACCCTGATCAACTGTATCCCCCGGGAATATTTATTATATTCTTCTTTTAATTCTTCCATAATCGCCCGGATACGATTGCCGTCCGCATCCAGTATTGAGGCAAGATCCGAACCTGTTAAAGGATCATCGGAAACAAACAGCGCCGCTTCAACAAGGGCACGGAGTTTTATTTCCTCGTCTTTTTTTTTCTCATCAACCGGTTCCATTTAAGAATCACTCACTGTTTAAAGATTCCGCTATTATATCGGGTCACATATATCTGTTCGGCATCTATTTCACGCACAAGACGCAGATCATTCTGCTTCACAAGTTGAAGAATAGCCAGAAATGTCACAATAACTTCTTCCCGCGAAGGGGTCGCGCTGACCAGTTTTTCAAAAGCAATCATATCCCGTTCACGCACAAGTTTAACTATGAACTCCATCCGTTCGCCGGTATCAAATTCATTCGTAAACTGAAAATCCGGGAGATTTGTTTTTTCCTGCCGGGTTACAACAATCTTCTGAAAAGCACGAATCAGCTCAAACAGGGTCACCTCTTTGTAACGAGTCTCACCCTTCTGAACATATTCGGGAAGGTCGGGGCTGGTATCATAAAGCCGCGCCCTCTGTTTTGCTTTTTCCCGCAGCTGGCGACCCATGGTGATAAAAAATTCGCGGCCCTCACGATCCGGCAGTTCCTCAATCTCTTCGTCGATCTCAGGTTTTGGCAGAAGTAACCTTGATTTTATCCTGATCAACTCAGAAAAAACAAGCAGATAAGCTGATACCGAATTTACGGGCCAATCACTGTGTTGTTCAACATAAATAGCAAACTGTTCAATAAGACGAGCTATGTTCACCCTGCTGATCTGGACATCATGACAGCGAGCGGCTTCAAGCAGGCTGTCCAGCGGCCCCTGGAATTCTGGAGAATATACTGAATATTCAGCCTGCATACTAACACCTCTGATAATTTTGCCAGTATAGTCACTATCGCATAAGCCCGCTAATTATACTAAAAATACTCAGGAATAGTTAGCCAATCAGCAGTTCGGACAGACCTGAAATAGGGAAAACAAAACAACTTTATCAATAACAAAAAGTCCCGAACCCGTCCGTCACAACCCGCCAGCAAGTTGTGGTTCTTCTGTTTTTAACCTGTCGAGCAGTTTTTCCGGCGTGGGATTTTCCATATCAAGCTGGTACATAAACATCTTTTCAAGCGCATACCCCAGCTCAGGCCCCGGTTTCATTCCCAGTTTGATCAATTGTTTTCCGTCGATTACCGGTTCTATCTTCTGTAATTCTTCAAGGTATCTCCGAAGTTTCTCACGGTTTTTCTCCGGTTCACGGGCCATCAAAGCCAAAATTGACTCGGTCAGGGAAATTCTATCAGCAAGCTCATAAATCCTTGAATCTTTTGAAGCCCACAGCAGCTCGTCACGAAAGTTATCAAACTCTTTGTATTTCTCAAGTATTTCCATACTATCCTGGCGAAAAGTAAGGCGCCGGGCCAGGGAAACTGCTTTTTCTAATTTCAGAGGCTCAAAAAGCAAACAGTAATAAAGCATCTGCGGCAGGGCGGGATTATATCTTTTGATCAACTCCCGCGCTCTTCCAAACCATTCCTTCATTTCCTCCAGCAACTCCAGCTCGGGTTCCAGCACCTGCAGAACATTATATTCAAACAATTTTTTCACACCAAACCAGGGATCGGCTTCCAGAAACAGCTGATTCAACTCCTCGCGCAATCGATCCCCGCTAACCGATTGAAAGGGGCTCCCCGGCAGTGCCTGATTAAGCTGAAATTCTGTGCTCCTCGCTATTTTAAAATTAAAACGCGCCGCAAAACGAACAGCCCGAAAAATACGAGTCGGATCATCCAGGAAACTTGTCGTATGCAAAACTCTGATCCGCCCCTCCTCAATATCTCGCCGACCACCATAAAAATCAAGCAGGTCTCCAAAATGATCGGGGAGCAGATTGATAGCCATCGCATTAATCGTAAAATCACGCCGCTGAAGATCCTGGTAAACCGAAGCATGATCGATATCAACCCTGGGCAGGGCGGCGGGATGGCTGTAGTATTCCGACCGGGCAGTGGCAATGTCGAGTTTACATCCATCTTCGAGAGTAACTACCGCTGTCTTAAATTTTTCATGCACGGACAGACTTCCTCCTTCTTTTTCAACCAGGGCCCGGGCAAACCCGATCCCGTCTTTTTCAACTACAAAATCAAAATCTCTGGTTTCCTCTTCCATCAAAATATCGCGCACACATCCACCCACCAGGAAAACACTGTCGCCGATCCGCCCGGATAATTTTCCCCATTCTCGAAGCCGGCGGTACCATTTCTCAGATAATATTTCTTTCAGCAAATATTCCACATTATCCGGCTCACGAATCGAAGAATACGCCGGGGAGGAACGAAACTGTTCCTCCCGGCTCGGTTGATAACGTTCATGCAAAACCCGGATAATATCCGTGCGGGTCACAATCCCCACCAGCCGCTCGCCGGCCACCACCGGCAGACGGCCGATCTGGTTCTCCATTAAAATATTCTGGATCTGCTGCAGCCCTGTTTCGGGCGATACGGTAGTTACTTCCGGAGACATGAAACCCTTCACCGGGGCGTGGGTCAGGCTGTGATGAATCGCTTTATCCACATCACTGCGGGTTATTATTCCCACCAGCCGGTCATCACTGTCAGTAATAGGCAGCCCGTGATGGCCTAAACGCAGCATTATCTTATGTGCCTCTTCCACAGGCAGATCCTGGCGCACAGAATGAACCGGCGAAGACATGATATCGGCAGCGGTTATCTCCGGTTTTAACTTGTTTTTGAGGAGATCGATTATCGCTTCCTGTGCTTCAGAAAGAGTGACCCCCGAAAGTGTCGCCGAGGCAGCACGCTTATGACCTCCACCACCGAACTGCCCGGCAATTGCACCGGCATCAACATGCTGGTAGCGATTTCTTATCACCAGTTGAATCCGGTTGCCCATCTTTACCAGTAAAAAAAGGAGATTGATATTTTCAACATCCCGCAGCTTATGAGCCAGCAAAGCCAGTTCGGGTACATACTCGTCCCGGCTGGCTGAAGCTATTGTAACCGGGATATTATTGATGGAAAATTGATGGCTGCCGGAAAGAATATCATTAAAAAGCTCGCGCTGTTCGGCGTTCAACTTCCGGTTACAAAAATTTTGAACTATATCAAGGTCAGCACCGTTTTCCATTAAAAAACAACCCACCTCGTAATCGGCAGCAGCAGTCGTTCCAAACTGCAAATTACCTGTTTCCTGATGCACTCCAAGCATAAAAAGCGTCGCTTCAAATGGTGTCGGAATAATATTTTTTTTGCGCAGTTTATTAACCATCACCGTGATAAGAGCACCGGCTTCATCATAATAATATTCATCGGCGTCAATTGTGGCCTCGCCCGGGGGATGGTGATCATAAACGATTATCTCTTCCGCCCGGGCCAGTGTTTTTTCATAGGGTCCCAACCGCTCTTTTTTATTGGTATCGACTATTATCAGCTTTTTTATTTTTTCATCACGATACTGGGAAAACCTGAAAAAAGAAAAATAATCACGGTACAAATTTAAAAATTCAAGAACTCCTCCCTCGGCCGTGGGCTGCAAAAAAATTCGGCCTTCCGGATAAAGTCTCTTGGCAGCAACCATGGAGGCAACACAGTCAAAGTCATGATTCTGATGCCCGATAATAATATCCATTTTTAATTCCCTTCAAAAATTATGTCCGGAGTTCACTCTGAAAATTTAGCGCTTCACCCTGTTAATCTCCTCATCCCCTGCCTCGCATGAATATCCGGTAAAATAAATTTTCAGAGTCTACTCTACCCTGTATTGTGACGGGATTTAACCCGAATTATTCACGACAAAAACGTTGTGAATAGATTCCAGCCGTCAATGCCGTCAAAAACCGCCATTGACAGCTGGGTTAACCCAGCACTCA
>JBKGYI010000162.1:0-4203 GCA_046546195.1 bacterium
AAATGATATTCGCCGTGCGGCTATCCAGGATGGAATGCGCACTCTGCGCCAGGACGGATTTATTAAAGTGAAAACCGGGTTGACTACACTGATGGAAATTGCCCGGGTTACCCAGGCCTATGGAACAGCGGCTGCGGTTTGAACATTATTTTTTATTTAACTATAATCTTTTCCTTAACAGGGAGGTCACAATTTTATGCTGGTTCATGAAATAATGGAAGTAGCGCTTGAACAGGGAGCTTCGGATATACATTTGGCGGTTAATTCCCCTCCGGTTTTGCGTGTTGACGGAGAAATGGTCCGGCTGGATGAAGACCCGATGTCCCCGGCCGAAACGGAGGCAGCCGTTAAAGCAGTTGCTCCTGATGAGCATATTAACAGATTGGAAGAAGTCGGTGGCAGTGATTTTGGTTATGCTCACGAATCTGGTAACCGGATGCGGGTTGCTATTTTCAGACAGCAAAAACATGTGGGCATGGTTATGAGGATTATTCCGGATAAAATTTTTACATTTGATGAACTCGGCCTGCCCAGTTCGCTGAAAGAAATATGTGCCAAACCGCGTGGGATTGTACTTGTTACCGGACCAACCGGTAGTGGTAAAACCACCACCCTGGCTGCTTTTATTGATTATGTTAATCGCAATTTTTCACACCATATAATTACAATCGAAGATCCGATTGAATTTACTCATCCACATCGAAAAAGTGTTATAACCCAGCGCGAACTGGGAGTTGATGTTTTGTCTTTTAGCGATGGAATTAGATCTGCGCTGCGGATGGACCCGGCTGTAATGCTTGTTGGTGAGATGCGTGACCAGGAGACTATCGGTGCTGCCATCACCGCGGCTGAAACAGGGCACCTTGTTTTTGCCACCCTGCACACTAACAGTGCTGCCCAGACCGTTAACAGAATTATTGACACTTTTCCCCAGGAAGAGCAAAGTCAGGTTCGTTCTCAGCTTTCAATTACTCTCGCTGCCGTTATTTCTCAGACACTTATGCCCAAACAGCGGGGTACCGGTCGGATAGCTGCTTTCGAAATAATGGTCTCCACACCGGGGATAGCAAACCTGATTCGTGAGACAAAAGAGCAGAACATCCCCTCGGCGATTCAGACCGGCGGTAACCTGGGGATGCAGACGCTTGATCAGCACCTGGCTAAACTTTACCAGCGGGGTTTGATCTCTTACGATCAGACGATTGCCAATGCGCAGAACCCGGAAGAATTAAAACAAAAATTATAGTGTTAAATAAGAGATGAGGAGACAGCTAACTGTAACCCTGTTTTCTGTGTTTCTATTTTATCGGGAGGTTTCTTTTAATGCCTACATTTAAATACCAGGCGATGGATCCCGGCGGTCAGGAAGTTTCAGGGACCATAGACGCCGCCAGTGAGAGCGCCGCCAGCAGTCAGCTAAAAGATCAGGGCTATCGTCCCTTTGAGATTACAGAACAATCCGAGGGGGGAGGTTTTGAGCTTAAAATACCCTTCCTGAGCGGTCCCCCGGTTAGCGGCGAAGAATTAGCGCTATTTACCCGGCAGCTTGCAACACTTCTCTCGGCTGGTCTGCCACTTCTGCGCTCGATTAATATTCTTGAGGAACAGCAGGAAAACGAAGATTTTAAAAAAATTATGAATTCGCTTTCCCAGGACATCCAGGGAGGGGCAAGCTTCAGTGAGGCCCTCGGCCGCCATCCGAGTATATTTGAAAATCTTTATATTAACATGGTTAAAGCCGGTGAGGTCGGTGGTGTGCTGGAAACAGTTCTTGAGCGTCTGGCTGAATTCGCTGAAAAAAACCAGGAGTTAAAAACTAAGATTAAATCAGCAACTATGTATCCGGCAATAATGTTTGCGATCGCTATTCTTGTTGTTATCTTTTTGCTTATATTTGTTTTACCTACGTTTATCGATCTTTTTATGGATATGGGGGTTGATCTACCACTTCCCACCAGGATTGTAATTGGAGTTAGTGAATTTTTGCAAACTCGCTGGTATGTGGTGTTTGGCGGAGTAATAGCTGCGTATTATGCTCTTAAATGGTATTATGGCACCGAACAGGGGCAATATAATATAGACAAGCTTAAAATCAGCGTGCCTATATTCGGTGAGTTGTTTCGTAAGGTTGCTACCGCCCGTTTCACCCGGACCCTGGCCACCCTGATTCGCAGCGGTGTGCCTATCCTGCAGGCGATTGAGATCGTCCAGCAAACTATCGGTAACCGGGTTGTTTCCGATACAATGGATGATGTTTATGACAGTATCAGTGAGGGTGATACAATAAGTGAACCGTTGCATCAGTCCGGCGTATTTGCGCCGATGGTTACCCATATGATTTCGGTTGGTGAGGAAACAGGTAGCCTTGACGATATGTTAAGTCGAATTGCTGACAACTATGAAATGCAGGTTGATGAAATGGTTGAAGGTTTAAGTTCTATGCTGGAACCGATACTTATTCTCTTCATGGGTGTCATGGTTGGAGTTATTGTAACTGCTATGTTTTTCCCGATGTTTCAGCTTGTATCGGCCGTTGGATAAATCTGGCCCAGGAGGATAAGCTAAAATTATTGTTTTTTTTAAGACTATAATTTTTCAAGGGATTGATTAATATGAATTTTAAAAAGTTAGGTTTATGTTTTATGGTTTTTGTCTTTATAGTCGCTATTGCCGGTTGCGGCAATGGTGGGGAGGAGGTTCGGCAGCGGGAAAACGATTCTTCCCGGGTAACCATTAATTACGGGCATGTTCCTTCGGTGGCTACCAGCGAGAAATATGATCAGCTGCTTCCCCTGCGTAACTATCTGGAAAATGAACTTGATATAAATTTCGAAATAAAGTTCGCCGAAGATTATGAAACTGTGATTGACCGCGTTAAGGACGGAGAGTATGATTTCATAACTTTTGGACCGCTTTCTTATGTGCTGGCGGCTGACCAGGGTCTTGTTGATGCTTCCCTGAAACCCCTGCGCCACGGCGGGGATTCCTATAAATCGCTGATAATTGTTCACGAGGACTCTGATATAAATAAAATTGATGATTTACGTAATAAAAGTTTTGGTTTTGTTGATCGGCGTTCTACTTCCGGTCATCTATTTCCCCGCGCTTTTTTACAGAAAAAAGGAATTGATGTGGAAAGTGAACTTCAATACAGTTTTTTAGGAAACCATAATAATGTTGTGATTAACGTCTGGCTGCAGGAATATGATGCCGGGGCCATTTATGATGATGCTCGTGAACACAGCGATAATAGTGATATGGTTCTGAAGCAAACCCGTATCCTTGCCGAAACCCCTGCTATTCCCAATGAACCGTGGGCGTTCAGCCGTGAATTCAAAAGAGAACATCCTGAATTGGTAGAAAATATAATTGCGATTATGAAAAAACTTCATCGTGAAGGGGCCCGTGGCAAAAAAATTCTGGATCGCCAGAACATAGACGGCTTCACCGCTGCCGCGGATACAGATTATCAAGTTATCAGGGAATACCAGGAGTATCTGCCGGATGTAGAGCCGTAGTGTTTCTTATCCGGCCTAATAAGTTGTGATGCAAACGGAGCTGAAATAGTTATGGCCCCGGAAAATGAGCTGAATAGTTTTCGAGGTATTCTTCCTTTTTTAGTTCTCTTTTTTTCTATTGTATTTCTTTTTGTTCTTCTGGCTCATTTTGTCCCTCTCCAGCAGGAATTTGGCTGGTCCTGGATTGTTCTCTTCCTGTTTCTGGTTTTTGTTGGCGAACCGCTGTATCGCCGGCGGACCGATCGTTATGAATACCACATCCTGCTTTTAGAAATATACATATTCGGAGCTTATTTTGTCCAGCTTTTCTTTCCGGCCGCCAATTACAGTCATCTTTTTTATGTAATTCCGATTTTTTCCGGAGCACTAAGTTTTGGTTTGCTGGGCACCATGGGAACCGCCTTTTTTGCCTTTCTTCTTGAAATTCTTCGTGTTGCTCCACTCTGGGAGCTTCGGCCCGACCATTTTCAACAGGTTTTGCCCGATATCCTGCCCCTGGTTATTCTGGCCCTGCTGCTCGGGTTTACCGTTGAAGTGAAAAACTATACCCAGCAGCAACTTTTAAACCGTCTGGCTCGCATGGATGCTTTTCGGGGACTTAAAAATATAATAGATGTTGGCCAGCGCCGCCAGCCTTTTACGGCGGAACTGCTAAACTCGGTACTTGAGCTTACAGAGGCTTCGG
>JBKGYI010000163.1:0-4203 GCA_046546195.1 bacterium
GCTTTAAGAAAACTTTCAGAATCTCTGGCCGAGTAAGAAAAAGAGTTTGCCGGTGTTGTAAAACCGGGGCGCACACACCTGCAGGACGCCACCCCGATCCGGTTTGATCAGTTGTTTTCCGGGTATCGCTGCCGGCTTGATAAAAATATTGGACGTCTGCAAAAGGGGATCGAAGAGTTAGAAGAACTTCCTCTCGGAGGTACTGCCGTGGGAAGTGGTTTGAACTGTCATCCTGATTTTGCCCACCTTGCTATTGAGGTTATTAACAAAAAAACGTCCCTGGATTTTCGGGAAGCAAAAAATCATTTTGAGGCTCAGAACAGCCGGGAGGCGGTAGTATTTGTTTCTTCGCAGCTTAAGAGCTCAGCTCTGGCCGTGCAAAAGATAGCGAACGATATTCGCCTGCTTGCTTCCGGTCCCCGCTGCGGGCTGGGGGAGCTGCAGATAGAAGCTCTGCAGCCGGGCTCTTCGATTATGCCCGGTAAAGTTAATCCGGTGATTATCGAGTCTGTTCTCCAGGTTGTCGCTGCGGTAGTCGGTAACGATAGCGCCATCGGCCATGCAACTTTTGAATGCAATTTCGAATTAAACACAATGTTGCCGCTGCTTTCTTTTAAACTTATCGATTCCATAAAACTGCTTTCCCGGGGGGCTGATAATTTTGCAGATCGTTGTATTTCCGGTTTAAAAGTAAACGAAGAACGCTGTCGTCAGCTTGTGGAACGTAATCTTTCCCTGGCTACCGCCCTCGCGCCTGAAATCGGTTATGACCGTGCGGCAAAAGTTGCCAAAAAAGCGCTGGCGGAAGATAAGACAGTAAGGGAAGTAGTTGTTGAAGAAAACCTGGTAGGAACTGAAAAACTGGATAAACTGCTTGATCCGCTGAATCTTACCGAACCGGGATTTCCCGGTTAGTTCAGAAAATTATTGTTTTCAAGAACAGCGAACAGTTTCTCTTCGTCTAAATTATCGAAGAGATAATCGGGGTTTTCTTTTTCTAAATTTTCTCGGGGAGTAACTCCGGTGGGCAAAGCAAGGGTCAGCATTCCGTTTTCCCGGCCAACCCTGATATCGTGAACAGAATCGCCGATCATCAAACAGCGGGCGGGGTCGGCATTGAATTTATCCAGACCGGCCCGGGCTATTTTTGTGCGCTGGGGACCGTCCTCGCCAAATGCTCCTCCCTCAAAAAAACTGTGCAGTCCGGCGACGCCCAGTTTTATTTGTGCCCCAATGAAATTATTGCCGGTTATAATCCCCAGGTGAAGCGGCAAAGCCTGCAGTTTTTCGAGCAGTGTGTCTATCCCGTTTATCAGTTTCAGATCGGTCTGTATTTCCCGGTAGAGGTTGGAATAATAAAGCTGATATAATTTTTCAAAATTTTGCGGGGTCGGTTCGACTGAGTTTTCTATAAAAACACGCCTGACAATCAGCGGATCGGTCTGTCCGGCAAAACTTATATCGGTAAAAGCCTCTTCAACACCGAACAGTTCCTGAAAAGCGTCTGATATCGCCCGCCGCCCGGCTTGAGTGGAAAGCATGGTTCCATCAATATCAAAGAATAAAACCGGATGAGCCGTCGGTTGGTCCGGATGCTTTTTTAATTCTGGCAGCCGGTCAGTTTGCAAGCGGGTAGGGAGCGGCATCCGATTGTTCATAAGCATTTATTTTATCCTCGTCGCGCAGGGTTATATCGATTTCATCCAGTCCTTCCAGCAGCATCTGGCGGCGGAAAGGATCGATTTCGAATTTTATTTCAAGTCCGTCTTCTGAACTGATGAGTTGCTGTTTAAGATCGACCGTTAATTCATAACCTTCTATTTGCCCGGTTTTAGCAAAAAGTTCATCAACAGTTTTATGATCCAGTTTCAGCGGCAGTATGCCGTTCTGGAAGCAGTTGTTATAAAAGATATCGGCGAAGGAGGGAGCGATTATCACCCGGAACCCAAAATCTTTCAGGGCCCAGGGAGCGTGTTCGCGCGATGAACCACAGCCAAAATTATCGCGGGTCAGCAGTATTTCAGAACTATTGTAATGCGGCTGGTTCAAAATAAATTCTGGATTTTCTTCCATTCCCTTTCGATAGCGCCAGTCATAGAAAAGAAATTTACCAAAACCGGTTCTTTCCACCCGTTTCAGAAATTGCTTGGGGATTATCTGGTCGGTATCTACATTGGTTTTATCAAGCGGCGCCACAACAGCGGTTATTTTTTTAAACGGTTCCATAACAAATCATCACCTTTTTAATACGGTCTGAATTCAAAAGTCAAATTTGCAACTTTTAATTCATAACTTTTAGTATCCTTCGGGGATCATATCTCCGAGATCATAGTCTCTTATATCGACAAAATGACCTTCAATTGCTGCTGCCGCGGCGCTTAAAGGACTGACCAGATGAGTGCGGCTTCCCGCCCCCTGGCGGCCCTCGAAGTTTCTGTTTGAAGTACTGGCGCAGCGCTGACCGGGGGCTAATTTATCATCGTTCATAGCCAGGCACATGCTGCAGCCGGCGTTACGCCATTTTAGTCCGGAATTTTCAAATATTTTATCCAGTCCTTCTTTTTCGGCCTGTTTTTTTACCAGCATGGAGCCGGGAACTACCAGGCCCTCCACGTTGCTGGCTATTTTTTTCCCTTTTAAGACGCTGGCCGCCGCCCGCAGGTCTTCTATACGACCGTTGGTACAGGAACCGATAAATACGTAGTCTATTTTAATATCTTCGATAGCGGTTTTGGGTTTCAACCCCATGTAATCCAGTGCTTCGGTGACTGCCTTCTGGTCTTCGGAGTTATCATAATCTTCAGGTGCGGGGACAGTCTCATCGACCCCGCAACTCATTTCCGGGTTGGTCCCCCAGCTAACCTGGGGAGCAAGTATGGAAAGGTCCAGTTCGACCTGTTTATCGAATTCGGCGCCCGGGTCGGTAGCCAGAGTTTTCCATTCTTCAACATATTTCCCAAATTCTTCACCTTTTGGAGCAAAGCGAAGGCCCCTGAGATATTCGAAAGTTATTTCATCCGGAGCTATCATTCCGGTGCGTGCCCCGGCTTCAATAGACATGTTACAGATTGTCATCCGCTGTTCCATCGAAAGTGTTTTAAGCACATCGCCGCTGTATTCAACGGCGTAGCCGGTTCCCCCGTCGGTGCCTATTTCAGCGATGATCCCCAGTATGATATCTTTGGCGGTTACAGCCGGGGAGCGTTCTCCCGCGAGATTAATCTCCATGCTCAGGGGTTTTTTCTGGGGAAGTGTTTGAGTGGCGAGAACATGTTCTATTTCGCTTGTGCCAATTCCAAAAGCCAGGCAGCCAAAAGCTCCATGCGTGGCCGTATGGCTGTCTCCGCAGACAACCGTCATTCCCGGCAATATTATTCCCTCTTCGGGCATAATTACGTGTATAACGCCCTGCTCACTGTTTTTCATGTCATACAGCGGGATATTGAACTCCCGGCAGTTTTCCCGCAGAGTTTTAACCTGTTTTGCCGAAACAGGGTCGCTAATTTGCATATTGGCGGGATCGGTGGGGACATTATGGTCCATTGTTGCCCCTGTCAGGTCCGGCCGTCGCACTTCACGACCGGCAAGTCGCAGGCCCTCAAAAGCCTGGGGGGAAGTAACTTCGTGCAGGAGATGGCGGTCGATATAGAGCAACGGGGGGCGTCCCCTGCGCTCGCAGACCACATGTTTATCCCACAGTTTTTCAAACATAGTTTTTGCTGTCATCTCGATAAACCTCCGGGGGAATTGATCGATTTTGAGATCACTTGCGCGGTAGTTCCCGGAGGTTTAATCGAGTATTGTCTTCCAAAAACTCAGTCCCATTTGCTCCGGGGAAAGTTTTACCGCTAAATGATACCAACCCGATCATTGAATTCGCGGATCAATTCGTCGATATCACCGGTCTGCTGGTGAATCCGGTTCCAGTATTCGGGGTCATACCACTGGTCATTCAGTTCTTCGCTATCTTTACCCTGCTGTTCAACCCAGGTAAAGTATTTAAGGTTGTGAACGCGCAGGCGGTCTTCGTAGCGTAGATCAAGCATATGGTCAGTGGATTGACCGAGCAGACACTTTTCGTAATGGCGGGCGGCGTTATCTTCATTGAATTCGCCGGAATCTTCATTCAGTTCTTGAAGTCTGGATTCATAAAGTTCCATTGAATCGGTCCAGACAGTAAGAACAACATCATTTTCTGTTAAT
>JBKGYI010000164.1:0-4194 GCA_046546195.1 bacterium
TCAAACAAATCCTGGATTACCTTTTTTGCCTGGTCGGCCTGACGATTGAAATTATTCTTTTTTTTTCTGGGGCTGGCCGGAATCATCCATCTTGGCTCCCAAAAATTCAATTTTATTATTGGATTCCCCAAGCCACTGTAAAAATTCTAAAAAATACCGGTTGTTCCACTGCACAGTATCTGTTGAATCAAGTGCTGCCGCAATATCTTTCTTTTTTAATTTTTCTTCTGAGCTGTTTTTCAGGAAATCGTTAATATGCGCAACCTCGTTTTCAGTAGCCTCTATGATTATAAAATCAAAGTCTTGAGTTTCGATAAGGGTCCGGGTTAATTCAAGCCGCCAGCGTTTATATTCAGCAGCTCCCCGCGACGCCTCCCCTATCAGTATCAATCGCCGGTCTCGAAAATGGTCGCTTAATTCGGTAAGAGCTTTTCCTGTCTGTAAAGGATGGGCCAGCTCGGAGAGTTTATTGAGTTCTTCTGTATAATCGGGTTCATATTCCGCCGCATTCGAACAGCCGGCGGATAAACAACTTTTTACTTTTTCTGCAATCTCCCGGCCAATCCGATCATTAAAACCGACCCAGTGTTCCTCGCCGATGAATGTTGCTGGAACCGCCAGTCTGGAAACCCGGTGCTGGCGGGCAATATTTTTAAATATATTCTGGTTTTGTTGATTATTATAAACCTCATATTTTTTGATAACCAGTTCGGGATGGTCTGCCTGCAGTTCCTCCAGGAATTCGGCCTGTTGAGCACAATAAGGACAGCCCTCCCCCCCGAAATAATAAAGGATGGTTTTGGCCTCAGCAGCCATAATATGATTAAAAAACGTACATATCAGTAACAGAACAAGGAGCAAAAAAAATATTTTTTCTGCGATTGCGCGGGCTGCTGTCGGGGGGTTCATATGGTTTTCAAATTATTGCGCCCTAAAGTTTACTGCCGCAGGAGGGGCAGTAATCGTATTCTTTATCCGTGATGTGATAATCACAGTTGCCACAGGTTTTGGGAACCGGGGCCAGCTCGACAAGCAGTTCCCCTTCTTTGACGGGAACCATTTTACGGTCTTTCTGGTAGTTGGCAGATTTTAAAACGCGCTTAACTATTCCGTCGACCGGAGCGTTAACAGCTTTTTCCTGTTTCATTATACTTACGTTGAATATTTCATCGCCCTCTTCAACTATTACGCCGGGATGGACGTAAGTCACCCACAGGTCACCGTTGCAGGGAGCGGCCACCTGGTAGGGATCATCAGGATCAGCCAGTTCAATCCCGCTGTCTGCGCCGGCGGTTGGCTCCTCGGTTTTCACCTGATATTCGAAGGCTTCTCCGTCAAGGTTATAACGGACAACCCGGTAACCGCGTTCATTCGGTTCGGAAATGGCCAGTATTTTCATTTCGTGCGGTTTGTCGTTATCATCAAAAAACTTCAGAGTTTCTCTGTCCGACAGCCCTTCAAACCAGACGTCAACCGGCAGATTGTTGGGGTCACCAAACTTTTCCTGAAAGCGAATTGTTTTCAGTGCGTCGCCGGGATGGTTGAGATAAATAACCAGCTCTTCCTCGTCCGGCTGACGGTCGAGCTGCGCGGCCAGCGCTTCTTTTTCTTTTTTGATATCAATCTTTTCCAGTTTTTCCAGCGGTGAGTTTTCAGTTCGACGTTCCAGAGCATGTTTGTAGTTGTCACCGAAAGCTGATTTATAAACCCAGGCCGGCGGAAAACCGAGCGGCAGCCGGCCGTATTTTCCCAGCAGCAGATCACGGAAGGCGTCGTTGGAGTCCTGATAAATAGCCAGGCGGGCCTTTTTAATTTCATCGCCAAGCTGTTCTTCAGGAACAGTTGTTACTGTCTGCAGAGTGTCGAGTAAAAACTCGACTTCGGCCGTGCCCCCCCTTTTGTAGGCTGAAGTTACGGCAAGAAATGCTGTGTTCCAGGTTATCTGCGAACCGGGGGTAACATCGTGATACCGAACCACCTTGCGGGTCAAGGCCAGGAAATCAAGGATATAAGGCAGCAGGTGAATATAACCCTGTTTCATCGCCCCTTCCTGGGATGAGGAAGTAGCTCCGCCGGGCATTCCGTGGCGGGTGACATCGTAGTCGGGCCCTTTAAACCAGGGAGCGGCGTAGCGGTCAAAATAAGGCATAATCTGTTTAAGGAGAAAATTTGTAGCCCGTAGAGCGTCTTTGTTCAGATTGTTTTCCAGCCCCAGCTCCCCTTCCATGTAGGCGGCAGTAGCCATAACATCTCCCTGCCCGTACCAGCGAACAGCAGCGCTCATCCCGGTATCGACTATATCAGCCCCGGCCGCTGCTGCGGCCCCGACCGCGGGAACAAACAGCCCGCCCGTACAGTGGCGGTGGTAATGAATGAGTACATCGGGATATTTTTCTTTTACCGCACTAACGATTGCGCTGATAAAACGGGGGGGGCAGACACCGGCCATATCCTTAAGACCGAGGATGATCCGGCGGCGGGCCTCTTTTTCTGCCAATCCGCTAACAGTGGTTACCATCTCAATTATATCGTCCACAACCTTCATGTAGTGGGCAACATCAAACCCTTTGGCCCAGGAGAGGGAGACTGCCGGTTCGAAAACATTTGTTTCGGAATTTAAAACAACATCGGCGATTGGCTGCATGTTTTCGATATGGTTGAGAAAATCGAAACAGCGGACAACGTCATAATGCTCGCAGATCATTCCCCCGGTTAATTCCATCATATTTTCAGGCTGTGGTTTGTAGCCGAGTAAATTTGTGGAACGAACAAGGATCTGCTTGGGAGTCCGGGGAGCAAACTGGTTCCATTCCTCCCCTTCTGTGAACGGATATGTCATATTGGCCAGCATGGCGACGTGAAAATGAGCTCCGCCGGCGTTCTCTATGGAAAAGAAACCGCAGCGGTCCAGCAGGGGTCCAACCAGTCGGTCCTCGGCCAGTCGGAAACGGTTGCCGCTGTTGGACTGTGTAATATCACGCGGGGTGGTATCGGTGAAATGGATATAGTTGGTCTGGCGCAAAAAATCCAGCAGAGCTTCCCTGTCCTCGCGGGGATAGATGGATTCTTTCCCCTCTTCCTTCAGATCCGGATAAACCGGTTTGAAGCGCCCGATTCTTTTGTCCTCCGGTCCCCGGTATTCATCGAGGTTTACATAGGGATTGTAACCGTGAGCGCTGATCTCGGCGACCAGCCGGGAGAGGCGCAGGGCCTCGGGTTCCATATCGGTGTAATCCATAAGTTCGGGCGCGTCATTGACAAAATTTGTAGTAAACTGCCCGTCCCGAAAATCGGGATGATTTATTGCCTTTTTATGAAAGTTTATCGTTGTTTTTACGCCGGATATTATGTACTCATTGAGCGCCCGGTTCATTATACCCAGTGTTTTTTCCCAGCTTTTCCCGTAGGAAATAAGTAATGCTGCGGCTGAATCGTAGACCGAAGGGAACTCGTAACCGGTCGTAATACAGGAATCAAGCCTGATCCCGGGGCCGGCCGGTGAAATGTAACGATTGATAACACCGGAGTTGGGAGAAAAATTGTCCTGGGGATCCTCGCAGTTCACCCGGACCTGGATAGCGTGGTGGAAAGGTTTGGTATCCTCCTCGTTAAAACGAAGCCGTGAGCCAAACGCCACGCCGATCTGTTCCTCGACAAGATCCACGCCGTAGCGACACTCTGTTATACCGTGTTCTACCTGCAGGCGGGTATTGACCTCAATCAGGTAAGGATTGCCCTCCCCGTCGACAAGAAACTCAACGGTGGCCAGCGAATAGTAACCGGCTTCTTTTATCATTTTTACCGAATAATCTTTAAGTTTCTTTCTTAACTCCTCTGTCATACCATCCCAGGGAGAGGGCGTAATTTCAATTAGTTTCTGATGATGCCTCTGGACCGAACAGTCCCTCTCGTCAAAGGCAAAAGCATTGCCGTATTGATCGGCGATAACCTGAATTTCAATGTGGCGGATATCGGTGAGCAGTTTTTCCACATAAATCCGCGGATTACCGAAAGATGATTCGGCCAGCATGGAAGCCTTCTGGAAAGCATCTTCGAGCTGATCTTCATCATAAACCTCATACATTCCCCGGCCTCCGCCACCACCTTCCGCTTTAAGCATCACCGGTAGACCGAGTTTACGGACCTCGCGGCGCGCCTCCTCAATAGATATGGCGCCATCGGTCCCCGGCACAA
>JBKGYI010000165.1:0-4171 GCA_046546195.1 bacterium
ACAGCAGCCGCAGCAGGCGGATGGATGACATCAACGGCGACGGTCGAATTAGCATAGAAGACGCCGACCGGCTGGCTGAAATAGCCGAAAAAATAAGAACAGAACTTGGTTTCAAAGGTGGCATTGGAACTTACAGCCGCCATGACATACCGGAAAGAATCCAGTCTCCCTACCTTCATCTTGACCTGCGGGGCCTCCAGGCCAAATGGCGGATAACTGAATAAATTGGAAATAAGAAAAGTTAAACTGCCGGACCAGGTCTGGTATAAAAATCTGCAGAAACTGGCCCTTAAATATCCGTTTGAAAATGAAAGAAGACAGCTTCAGGAACTTAATATCCGCCGCCATTTTGCAAACAGCCTCAAAAACAATAAAAACTCATTTTTTTTTATCGTTTTAAAAGAAAATGAGCCTGCCGGATGGATAAAATTAAGTAAAAACAATCTGCACAGCAGCAAACTGAACAGAGAAATATATAACACAAGCTGGGAATTAATTGAAGCTAACGACAACATGATTCGAAAAAAGTTACTCGAAGAAATAATCACCTCCCGGCCTAATAAACAGCTCATTTTTCAGCAGCCACTTGAAAACAAGCCGGCCTTAAAAGTTTATAAAAAGCTGTTCCAGGAAGCCGGGCGGGAACAGCTGCTCTATATAAACCCCGGGAATTACAAAAAAAACTGCCCCCCGCCCGGAGAATATGAATTGAAACCACTGATAAAAATCAAACGGAGCGAACTGGAAGAACTTATTTACTTTTATGAAGGCGGTCACCTGCTTGGTTTTCCCGGTTATCCTCATGATAAAACTAAAAAACTTTATCGCGACTGGCTGCTGCACATGGCTCCACGCCCGCGGTTTTACTGCCGGATTTTGTCCCGTAAAAACCGCACTGTCGGAATAATTTGCGCCAATACACTTGCCGACAGCTCCCCCGCCAGGAAAAAATGCGGTTCCATCGCCTATATCCAGGTCCACCCCCGATACACCGGACGGGGGCTGGGGAAAGTATTGTTAGCGGCAGGAATCAATTATTTAAAAAATAAAGGCGTGGAATATATAGAATTAAAGGTTAACAGCGATAACACCGGGGCCCGGCGCTTCTATCAAAGTCAGGGTTTCAAAGCGATTTCCGAGCGGATCTATTACACGTATCTCCCGTAGATTTTACTGCCACAACCGGGACAATTTGAGCCGGACATGTAATTATTCCTGATCGAATAACCGGTGCGCGCAATCAACAGTTCCCCGCAATCCGAGCAATAAGTATTTTCACCGTCTTTTATACTCCCCGGAAGATTACCACAGTAAACATACTTCATCCCTGATGAAGACGCCGTTTCAAAAGCACGGCGCAAACTTGCAACCGAAGTCGACGGCCTGTCCCGCCATTTATACGCACCACGAAAAGCTGTCAGATGCCAGGGAATATCCGGCGATACGGAAAGTAAAAAATCAGCGATATTATCTATGTTATCCGGGCTGTCACTTTGCCCCGGGACCAGCAGGGTAATAACTTCGAGGTGAATTCCCATCTCATAAATACGGCGAATACTATCCTTAACAACCTCAATATCCGCTCCGAGTTTCCTGTAATGTTCGGGCGAGCTGGTTTTGAAATCAACATTAAACAGGTCAGTAACCGGTTGGAGATAGTCCAGAACACGGGGCGTGGCATAACCGTTAGAAACATACCCGGTTTTCATTCCTTCCTGCCTGGCAAGTTCGAAGACTTTACGGTTCCATTCACTGGTAATCAAAGGTTCGTTATAAGTGGCGATAACAGTATCCACGCCGGCCTTTCTGGCCTGTTCTATAATCTCATGCGGTTTTATTCTGCGCGGAAAGACAGTGGCCGTTGAATCCCGAACCGTCTGCGATATCTGCCAGTTCTGACAGTAGGGACAATGCATATTGCAACCAAGCATCCCATAGGAAAGAGCCTCCTGACCCGGGTATGCGTGGAAAAAAGGTTTTTTCTCCATCGGGTCAACGCTGAGGCTGGAAACATAATCCCAGGGGACATACAGCTCACCGCCTTCATTATAACGCATCCGGCAAATACCGCTCTGACCCACCTTTATCATACAGTTATGACCACAGGCAAAACATCGAACTCCATCATCCACCCTATCAACCAGTTCATTATTTTTTTCTGTATACCCCCGCAAACACTCTTCATAATCATTCACTCTAATCACCCCAAAAAGATTGTACGGCAAAATTTAAGCTTTGCAGCTGATGTTATCAATTTTAAACTTTTTCTGGCGAGGTTAAAGGAAAATTTTTAATCACAGGGAAACAGTAAAAAAAATGTTTTTAGCAAATACCATTTGATTTTGGGATACAAACAGTTGCGAAGATTTGCTGGCCGGATATGTCGCTGAAAAATCGATAAAATTAATTAAAGGTGCCTTTTACTGGTCCCTGAAAATTTCATACCAGTTATTCGACAGATATTTATCAAGCCCCGGCGAAGGATCATACGCCGGATACAGATCCAAAAAATCTTTCTTTGCCGCCTGGTAATTTCCCCGGCGGATTTTGCCGGAAGCGGCAAGATAGGCTAAAACAAGGGCTGGCGCCCGGGAAATACCGCTCCTGCTGTGAATCAGTATCTTATAGTGCGGATAGCTATTATTAATAAAATATGAACCTTCCGCAAAAATTTTTTCTTCAACAAACGGCTTTATCGGGTTGGGAAAATTCAAATAGAGGTGATTGCCTCGAGTAAACATCAAATAATCGGGGTGGTCTTCCGGGGGATCACCGCGGTATTGAAGCTGCCCGGAATGGCATGGTTTCTGACAGGCGTGAATCACGGCCCACTGAGGTCTCCGGTCATAAAAGCAGTCCTCATTGCTGCCCACAAATATACGCGGATATATCTCTTCCACTTAAAATCAACTCCCATTAGATTTAGTGGAACCTATCCCTGATAAAAGTGCCTGAACTAAATATACTGGTAAAAGCAAAAAATTGCAATTACTTTTTTATGACAAAAACAGCCAGCGCGGCAAAAAGGTTGGCCGCCAGGGTGGGCAAACGGTAATAGGAGGGGGTGAAAAATATTCTGTCCACTATCTGTAATTCGTTACCCCGGCAATAATCCACAAAATCTTTAACCGTCAGTAAATGAATGTTCGGCGAATCATGCCAGGAGTATTTAAATTTTTTATCCCGGGGCATCCGACCGCTAAAAAGAAATTTCAACCGCAGCGGCCAGTAACCAAAATTGGGGAAACTTATGATACCAAGCTGGCCGACACGTATTATTTCCGAAACCAGCCGGGCCGGTTCAAGCGACTGCTGAAGAGTTCGGCTTAGAATAACAACATCAAACGATCCCTCTTCAAACATTGAGATCCCTTCCAGCATATCGCCGTGATAAACCGGAACTCCAGCGCTTATACAATCCTGAACGGCTGTTTCATCTATTTCTATTCCAATCCCGTCCACATCACGTTTTTCGATAAGTTCTTTCAGGAGCGAACCATCGCCGCATCCAAGATCGAGAACCCGCGCTCCACGGGGTACATGCTGCTCAATAAAACGGTAATCAAGACGCATCATGTCCACCAGCCTGTCTGTAAATCTGAAGGAGAAATCCACGGATAACCCGGTTCAGAGCGGGATTGTCAAGCAGAAAAACATCATGCCCATAATCTGATTCTATTTCACAAAAACTGGCAGCAACAGCATTGGCATGCAGTGCTTTTACTATTTCTCGTGACTGGTAAGTGGGAAACAACCAGTCACCGGTAAACGATAAGACAAGAAAACTGCTTTCAACAACCTCGAAGGATTCAATCAGTGAACCGGCTCTCTCAACCAGATCAAAATAATCCATGGCTTTTGTCATATACAGGTAACTGTTGGCATCGAAACGACGGACAAAACTATCGCCCTGGTAACGCAGGTAACTTTCCACCTGAAAATCTGCGGGGCCAAAATCATAGCCAACCGTTTTCTTATCCTGCAGCGACCGCCCGAATTTTTCGCGCATTGAGCGATCACTGAGATAAGTTATATGACCGATCATACGGGCGACAGCCAGACCGCGGTGGGGCGGTGTAGAATTATAATAATTCCCGTCATTCCAGTTGGGATCACTGTAAATTGCCTGGCGCCCCACTTCGTCGAAAGCTATCGCCTGGGCACTCAAACG
>JBKGYI010000166.1:0-4155 GCA_046546195.1 bacterium
CTGGGTGAACCGTATTATATGCTGCTTCCTGAAGTTGTGGGAGTTCTTCTGACAGGAAATCTACCAGCTGAAGCAACTGCGACTGATCTTGTCCTGACGGTGACATCACGATTACGCGAGCTTGGTGTTGTTGGTAAGTTTGTTGAGTATCTTGGCAGTGGAGTCAAACAGCTCAGTTTAACCGACCGGGCTGTTCTGGCCAATATGTCGCCGGAATACGGTGCGACGATGGGATTTTTCCCGGTTGATGAACAGACGCTGTCATATCTAAAATTAACCGGTCGTGATCCTGAGTTGATCGAAATTGCGGATACGTATTGTCGCAGACAGCAGCTTTTTAATTTTTATGATCACGAACCCCGTTATTCCGAACTGATTGAGATTGATATGTCGGAAATCGAACCCTCGATGGCCGGGCCTAAACTTCCCCACCAGCGGTTTGGCTTGAAGGATTTGAAAAAATCTTTTTATACGTCGATGAAAAAAGATTTTGGACGTGAAGTCCCGGAAGTCAGCGAAGAAACAATTGATCCGTCGTCGCGCCGCTCACAGCGCAGTGATATTTACGTCGATGACAGAAAAGAAATTGCGCTGGGGGAAAACAGGGAAAGCCTGACCCATGGTTCGGTTGTTATTGCTGCTCTGTCTTCCTGCACAAATACTTCCAGTCCGGAGTTGATGATTGGTGCCGGCCTGCTGGCTCGCAACGCCCGTCGCTGCGGTCTTAAACCACCCCCTTATGTAAAAACAAGCCTGGCCCCCGGTTCCCGGGCAGTTACTGGATACCTGGACAAACTGGGGTTGCTGGAAGATCTTGAGGCGCTTAAGTTTAACCTTGTCGGTTACGGTTGCTCGAGCTGCATTGGAAACAGCGGTCCGCTGCCGGAAGCTGTTGAGTCAGCGATTAAGTCAAAGGATCTCGTGGCGGCTTCTGTTATCTGTGGAAACAGAAATTTCGAGGGTCGGATCAGTCCGCTTACCCTGGCCAATTACCTTGCCTCGCCGCCCCTGGTTGTGGCTATAGCTCTGGCCGGAACGGTTGATATCGATGTTAGCTGTGAACCGCTTGGTTTCGATGAAAACGATAACCCGGTTTATCTTAGCGATATCTGGCCGGCAGAAGAGGATGTGGATGCGGCGATCAGTGAAGTAATGGATCCTGAATTGTTCCGGGAAAAATACAGTGATATTTTTGAAGGAAATCAGCTCTGGAAAAATATTGAGATTCCGGAAGGTAAGGTTTACCGCTGGGCGAAAGATTCGACCTATATAAAATGCCCGCCTTTTTTCGAGGGGATGAAAAAAACGGTTTTGGCTCCCCGGGATATAAAAAATGCGCGTTGCCTGGGAGTTTTTTCTGATTCAGTGACCACCGACCATATTTCGCCGGCCGGGGCAATACCTGTTGACAGTCCGGCCGGTCGTTATTTGCAGGCCAGCGGGATAAAACCGGCTCAGTTTAATACCTACGGTTCGCGCCGGGGGAACCATGAGGTTATGATGCGCGGTACCTTCGGAAATATCCGGCTTGACAACAAGCTTGTGGTGGAGGAGGGGGGCTATACCCGTCATTTCCCGAGTGGTGATAGGATGTTTATTTATGATGCGGCCATGAAATATATCAGTGAAGATGTGCCGCTGATTGTTCTGGCCGGAAAGCAGTACGGGACTGGCTCATCGCGTGACTGGGCGGCCAAGGGAACCGAATTGCTGGGTGTGAAGATGGTAATTGCCGAGAGCTACGAAAGGATACATCGCTCTAATCTGATCGGGATGGGAGTCTTACCGGCCCAGTTTGAAGAAGGGCAGAGCTGGGAAAGTCTTGGTTTGAGCGGTGCCGAAGAGTATTCGATTAGCGGGATTGAATCGATAAAACCTGCTAAAAAGCTGCAGGTTAAAGCTGTAAAGGACGATGGTAGCGAGATTCAATTTGAAGTTACAGCACGCCTTGATTCGGCTGTGGAGGTTGAATATTATCGTCACGGCGGTATACTTCGTTATGTCTTGAGACAGTTGCTGGATTAAATTTTCGGGAGTAGTAAATCTTATGGCAGTAAAAAAACTGGAGCGACTGGGCTGGCGGCTGCAGGGACTTGTTGGATGGATTTTGGTCAGTTATATGGCCCCCCTGCCGGCGCTTTTTCTCAGTAAACCCTATCAGTGGTATGAAAACCTGGCGAAACCAGGGCTGGTTCCCCCCGGCGGGGTTTTTTCGGTTGTCTGGATGATGCTTTATTTTTTTATTGGTGTGGCTGTTTATCTTGTCTGGAGAAAAACAGTGGGATTTTCTACCACGCGTATCCCCCTGTTATTTTTTATTGTCCAGTTTTTATTGAATGCTTTCTGGACCCCGGTATTTTTTGGAATGCAGTCGCCTGCCGGCGGACTGGTTATGCTTGTTCTGCTGGTAATAGTTGTAACGATCACAACCCGGCTATTCTGGAAGATTTCCAGACCGGCTGGAATTCTTTTTGCAATTTATCTGCTCTGGATTATATTTGCTTTATACCTGAATACGGCAATATTTTTGATGAATTAATTTTTGCTTTTCGTAACTTTTTAGAGTAAATACAGGGATTTTCAGGGATTAGCTGAGCGCTTCATAGGCTTCCTGAAGGTCGTTTAGACTGGCAAAAAGTTTTGAACCCGAGCTGTAGATCCCACGACCGGTTATATAGGAGTCTATAAGCCCGGCCGGTACTGTTTCGAACATTGGATGCTGGCGCTGGAGAGTCGCAGGTGTGTCAGCCGGCGAGGGGTAGCGTGGTATGTCGGTAAGCGCTTCAACGGGACTGTATTTCCAGACGTCGAGAACGGCCCGCACCGCTGTTTCTCCCGCGGCACTTGCTAACAGGCGGGAACCGGTTTTGTTGACGATATCACCGTTGCTCAGAAGTGAATCCACACCCAGGTAAAGAGCATCAACTTTGGGTAAAAAATAGCCTGCTTCCACATCGTAGGCGAAAGTAATTTCCAGGTTGTCTTTCAGGTCTTCAGCCATATCTATGCCTTCCTCTCCGGGGAAAGAATGTAAGACCACAGCTTTTTTAATGGTGGGAGAATTTTTAAGCAGTTCAAGCACGGTGGAAGAACGGCTGAAAGTTAACACATCGTAATCAGTGAAATTAGCCTCCCGGGCCTGTGCAATAAGTCGCCGCGCTGATTTTTCTTTTTCCCCGCGCAGTTTGCGCAGGGCCGTCGGGAAGGCTTCAGAAGCAGGTTTTTGCTGGAATTCATCCCGAAAGTAACTCCAGAGCAAATATCCGGTATTGTATACAGCGGCCATTTCCGGTCGGAGAGTGACAATGATTTCGCAGATACTGCGCACGTGTTTATCGGTGACCTGATTGTTTTCCAGCGACCAGATAAGAAGTTCTTCAAGAAGCATTGTTGTCAGGTCATGAGAACCGAGGCTGCGGTTTTTCCTGATCTTTTTAAATAGCTTTCGCAAATAGGCGCTGTTAGGATGGCGGAGTTTATTCGGGTCGGTCAATGTTAACGCGCTCCCAGGCTTCTTTTAGTTTTGGAACTGTTGTAAATTGTTCCAGTTGTTGCGGTTTAATCCATCTGTATTCAATATTTTCGTAGTTTAATTTTATTTTCTTATCGCTGATTATTTTAAATAAAAATGGATAAACGCGCCAGTAAAGATTGTTGTCATGATCGTCGATTATGATGCTGTCTCCCTCGCTCAGCAGCTGGATGTCTTCACCGGAAAGCCCGGTTTCTTCTTTTATTTCGCGTTTAACCCCGGCAAGCGGTGAATTATCCTCGAGGTGACCGCTTATTGCGGCCCATTCACCTCTATAGGTGCCAACTTTTTCACTGCGCCGGCAGATAAGTATTTTTTTATTCTTTTGTAAGAATGCGGTTACTACAGGTTTACGCTTCATGATCGGACCTAACTTTTGAAATTTATTTTAAAGCCGCCACGGCCATAATTTTGTTCGGAAAGAAATTTACCATGAATAGCGCTGGATTTAAAGTTATGGCCGTGTTTGACAGAACCTTCCAACCTCATTCCGGTCCCGAGCTGGAATCCGGAATTTCTGATTTTGAACCGGAAAATACAAAATATAAAACTGGATTGTCCAGTCAAAGCTGCTCTTACACATCCGTGGGACTTCGAGGAGCGGAGCTTCGATGCGCTGAGGA
>JBKGYI010000167.1:0-4151 GCA_046546195.1 bacterium
TATGTAAAGGGGAACGACAGCTCCACCAACGTATGCAAATTTTTGCTCCAGATTTACCAATACCCGGTGAGCTTTGATAAGCTTTTCGACAGAAGGATGCATCAGTGTTTTTCTTCCATTTCAGCGGCCTTCAAACGCTTTTTACAGATTTCTATAGCCAGCGATTGCTCACGCGGTCTGCCGACTCGAATCGCCTCCACCAGGTTCAACCACTCATACAGTTGGGGATCTTTTTTTGCCGCGCGGGGAACAGAGGGGTATAAAGGTTTAATCTCCTGGCCCCGCACCTCTCCCTCGGGATCAGCCCAAACATAAACTTCTTCCCCGGTGGCCTGGATCTCATCGCTCAGCGGCGGTCCCGAATGGGCAGTCGGTATCCCCCGAACCAACCGGCCGGGCCTTACATAAAAAATATACCGCAGCCCCTTGAGCATTCTCAAAAAAGGTGCGGTCAGCACCGCCTGGCTTCTCTTACTATAAATTCCGGCAGTAACAGCTCTCTCCAAACCTTCATGAACTTCAGAATGACTCATCTCCAGTTCCCGGGCCAAACTGCGATAGGTCCAGTCCTCTTCCCTCGAAACCTGCGCCTTCAGACAGATAACAATATCCTGCGTTTTTAACATTGATAATCACCCTTTATGCGCTTTGTTCGCAGTTCGCGAACCACAAACAATATAAGACAAATCAACTTAAAAAGCAACATTTATTTTAAGTGCATGGGATCTCGAGGCCAGTCTCCAGGACCGGTCCACCAAATGAAGGAGCTTGTCCCCAAAAGTTGTACCAGTGAGGTTTGTGTTTTTGCAGCTTCAACAGTTTTTTCTTCTCTTGATTTAACTCGTTTTCGAGCAGATATTTTGCTTTTTGCGCCCTGCTCTGCGTTATTCACTTTTGACTCCCCGGTTTTGCGCCCTGCTCCACGCGCCACGCTCCCCGCACACCGATTACTTACGGATAGAGGGGAATTCGTTAACGGAAGAGAAATGGCAAACGACACCGCTGTGGATTCAGGCGACCGATTCCACATTGACCAGTTCGGACTGCAGGTCCTTGTCCTCGCTCAATTCCCACAGTTCAAAGCGGTCCTGCAGATTCATCCAGAACAATGGCGATGTCTGGAGAGCTTTGCCAAATTTCATCGCCGTTCGGGGGGTTACACGGCGTTTTCCGTTGACAATCTCATTCACCAACCGCCGGGAGACTCCCACCCGCTCGGCAAACTGTTCCTGGGTTAATCCAAGAGGTTTGAGATACACCCGCTCAAGAATCTCGCCGGGTCGGAAGGGTGCCCTCTGCTCTGGGTAAATACCTTCTCTTGCTATGCCCCCGGGTATCTCGACTTCTTCGGAGGTATTCAACAACGGATCCTCTTCCGAGAGGTCCATCTCATACAGGGCAATAGTGTCGCCCTCTTGACTCATCGTCATTCACCTCTTTAATTTCAGTGGTAATCACTGATTTCAACAAAATATGCGTCATGATCCTTGAAATAAAAACAGATCCGGAACTGGTCGTTAATGCGTATAGAAAATTGTCCTTTCCGGTCACCTTTTAATTTTTCAAGCCAGTATCCTCTTATTTTACTTAACGTATACAGGTTGTGAATATTATCGAGAACTTCCAATCGCTCCTGCGCTTTTTCATGAAGCGATTTCGGCAATTTCTTGCGCGTTTTTTTATTGTCAGCCCCGTGATAAATATTTTTTGTTTCTTCGTCCGCCCACGATCGGATCGGCATACTCACTTTCTCCCCTCTGTTACAGTGTAACACTCTCTGTAACAGATTTCAAGTTTTGGTTTTGTTTTTAATTTGCTGGCCACCAGCCCCAACATTCACGTTTTTCTGCGGGCGCACCTGAGCGTTCTTCCCTATCCCGAAAACATAATACCGCCGGCGAGCTTCTTATCAAAGTGTTTTCCGAACTTTCGCCCTTTCACCCACCGAAGCCTGACACGAGGCCTGACACAAAATGAACAAATCCCAATAACTCAATAATTCAACCTCCGAGGCTTGCTTCCCGAACTTTCAACCTCCGAGGTGATTTTAGCCGCAGCGGTTTTTGCAGGAAATTTAAGGAAATTAATCCTCGCTAAAAATCTTCTCAAAACAATCTGCTGTCAATTTTTTCCCCGTCACGGGATCTGTTTTGGCTTTCAATTCAAGTGATTCTGACCGATAACCACTATTCTGCAATTGTTGTTCAAGATAAAGCAGAAGACAGCGGTGGTTTCGCATAGTAATAGCACTATCTTCAACCGCATCTTTTAGACTGCTTGTGAAAAATGGTTTTGAAAGATAAAAAGTCATATATTCGCCGGGGTTAACCGGGTTTCGCCAGATAAGTTCCAGAAAACTTTTTCCTGGCTGCAGCCAGTTTTGCCTGTAAAAAGATTGTTTGACTGTCTCAATTATATCCGCATAAATATTCATCAAATACCGGTCATCTTTTTCAGGTCCATATATTAATTTCTTAAGCGGCTTAAAAAACAGATTCTGATAATCGGTCCCTATTTTTATTGAAGCAAATCCTTTGGAATAAGCCTGATGTTCACCTATAAAACCATTTTCCAGACCGGTCTTTATTAGTTCCTGATCATATTCGGCTAAAATCTTATAAAAAGGTTCCATTTCTGCTGGGGTTGAATTTTCCAAAATATCAGCCAGTTCCCGCGTTACAATCCCCTGCTGAGCTATAGCGACTAGATAATTTAAAAAAGATCCTTTCGACTGATAAACGCATTCGGTGACATTAAGCAGCTTTTGAACAACTTCTCCGGCTCGTTCAATCTCTCCTTCCCTAACAAGCTGTTTCACATAAACCATTATCGCACGGGAAGCGGAAATAGAATTCATAATTACCGGAGAATCCCCCCGGGCAAACAAATCAAGCCTGTCATCCTCCGGGAAAGCACAGGTGGCTTTTTTCGGCAAAGCAGCCAGCATTTCATCCAGCTCGGCGCGAACTTCCCGGGGAAGTTCATCCATTTCACTAAACTGATATTCTTCGGCAGATTCAAAGGTGCCTGCAGTATTTATAATCCGCAGATAATTATCGGCGGCTTTTTCCGAATAATCACCAACTTCTAAAAATTCCGGGGGTTCAGACCTTAATTGGTCCATCTGCCTGTTACCCAGGATTTCATAAGAAAACAGATTAACAAACCTGTATGGTGGATATGTTATTAGCTGAATAAAACCCGGCAGGGCAAGCCAGGTCAGTGTGAAAAAACAGAATAATGTCAATGTTTTGCGAAGGAAACTCTTCTTTCGTTCTTTCAAAAAAAGCGAAGCAAAGACAGTAAACAGAAAAATTAAAACAATAACCGGATAAGTCAGGATTAAAAAACGTAAGACTCTGGTCGGATAAAAAACATCCGCCTGAAACCAGCCCGCAAATGAGTATTCAGCGAAGCCGGTAAATAAAGCAGAGCAGTAAACCACAACTCCAGCCGGAGCAAATAGTATAGCAAGGGCGGGACAGGCTTTAAAACGGCATATATAGCGCAAATAGCAAAACCCGTGGTATAAAAAATAAACGGTCAGCAAAATCATAATAGCTATCATTAATGTCAGGCTCTGATACATACCCGTTAAATAAAATATAAGCAGGCCGCTGCAGAACAAAGTAATTATAAAAGAAAAAAGAAACAGCAGCCCGGCCGCCTGCCTCCAGAATCTGATTTCAAGCGAACATAAAAAACAAAAAAAACATAATACACCCGTCCCGGCCAGACAAACAAAAATTAAAGCGAATGGTATTAACAAAAAATTGGCAAGTAAACTATGCGAGAACAAGCTGGAACCAAGACTCCACAAAACAAATAGCGAGGCCGTTAAAAACCAGAACAAAACAAACAACATCCTGTTTTGATCCTCTGTCTTCTGTAAAGAGATTTGAAAATTAGCATAAAATTCAGAAGGGTTAAAAAAACTTTGGAATACCAGCTGCAACAAACTCATCACTTAGCTCCTTTAATCTCTTGTAGTCTACTCGCGAGAAGTTTATATCATTTTCAAATTCCTGCAGGAACACCATAGTTTCAGAGATATTCATTCGAACGCCTCTCCCCTGTTTAGAAGCTGAATCTACTCTACCATATCGGATTTAGGCTGCAAAGAAAATGTGGAATGGCTGAGGTTGGGCGAA
>JBKGYI010000168.1:0-4106 GCA_046546195.1 bacterium
GCACCCCCGAGCCGGTCAGTTTGATTACGACGAACGGTTTGTTTTCAAATAGAGGTCCGCGAATAATATAACCGCTTTTTTCAAGGGAATTAAGCAGTTTTGAAAGGGCGGCCTGCCCGGCGCGGGAAAAGCTGGCAAAAAAATAGTGGTTAAGGTAAACCGGTTTCAGAGGCGATTCACCTGCCCAGAAAGAGCCGGTTTTCCCCAGCAGAAAACGTTCTAATTTTCGACGTCCCGTCCAGAAAGGAAGGGAACCGATTGCAAAAATGAGTTGAGGATAGCGGTTATCAGAAATTTTTAAAAACTCCCGTGCTTGCGGCAGTCGCTTCTAATAATTAAAAGCGCTGCCGCCTATGAATTCTCTTAAAATCGAGGTCGGTGGGATTTCTTTTGTATCGATCGGCCGAAACAGATCAATGAAACGTCGTATCCTGTTTGCCGTGCGAAAAGAAACTTTATCCCGGGGAACCTGTTTTAGCGCTGATTTAATATAGGGTTTAATTGCCGCCAGCTCGTAGAGCAAAGAGGTATTGAACATCGAATCGGCCAGTTCCTGATAGGGGACAATATATTCGGTTTCCCCGCGTCTTACACTGGGCCAGCGTTCTATATTTGTATGCGGCGGAATATCCCTGAACATTGTATCGCGGACAATTCTTCTGATCAGTCGAGAATCGGAGGTACTTATCCGGTTGTGGTCATCAATTACAAGCTGGGTCAGGGCGCTGACGTAGATCAGGTATTTACGATGCCGGTCAATGGCCGGGGTTAAATCAGGGTTTAGTCCGTGAATGCCTTCGATTATTATTAACTGGTCACCTGTTAACTGCAGCGGGGTGGTTGTTGTTTTTCGAGAACCGGTTTCAAAAGAAAAACTTGGTATCTGAACCGTTTCACCGTGCAGCAGATTTTCAAGGTGTTCATTAAATAACTCGAGATCAATAGCTTCCAGTGCCTCAAAATTATAGTTCCCATCTTCGTCGCGGGGTGTTTCATCGCGTTCGACAAAGTAATCGTCGGTAGAGATTCGAATCGGTTTTATGCCGTTAACCCGCAGTTGAATCATTAATCGCTTGGAAAAAGTTGTTTTTCCGCTGCTGGTTGGTCCGGCGATTGTTATCAGATCTATGTTTTCCAGGCGCCTGTGAATTTCGTCGGCTATCTGGCTTATTTTTTTTTCGTGCAGGGCTTCGGAAATTTTTATAAACTCAGAAATATTTTTCTTTTCAATAATTTCGTTTAAAGCCCCGACGTTATCCACTTCTAAAATTTTTGCCCAGTCTTTGGTTTCTCGATAAATCTGAAAAAGTTTTGGTTGATCAATGGCTTCCGGTATTTCCGTGGGATTTTCTTCTGTCGGAAAGCGAAGAATAAAACCGGGGGTGTAAGGGCGGAGCTCAAAATTCTTTAATTCGCCGGTATATGCCGGTGCGGGGAAGTAAGCAAAATCAGTGTAATCGTCAAGCTGGTGCAGTTCAATCTCTTCGCGCTCCCAGTATTCAAGGAGTTTAACCTTATCAAGCTGATTGTTCTTTTTGAAAATTTCCAGTGCCTTATTATGGTCCACAATTACTACTTTGATGGGCAGATTTTTATCGATAATATTGTGCATTTCTTTATCAATATTATTAAGTGTTTCTCGATTGACCGGACTTTCCTGTTTTAGCTGATAGTAATAACCGTGTTCTATCGAGTGTCCAATTTGCAGCGAATCTTTGTCGAAGAGTCTGTCCACGGCCAGACCCAGGATCAAAGACATTCCCCGGCTGTAGAACTGCTTGCCATAACGATCAAGGTAACGGATAAAATCGAGCTTGCCATCCTCTTTCAGGGGGTGATGCATAGAAATCATATGATTATTGTAGGCGGCCCCCATTATTGGGTTTCCGGGATTGTTTTTGGTTCCGGAACTTTTTTCCAGTATTTCAAACGGTGTCGCCGGTGCAGATATCTTTATCTCTTTACCCTGTAAATTAAATTTTAGTTTTGACATTTAGTATCCAGTCCTTTTTCTGGTTTACGCAAGTGATGTAGTAAAAATAATTATGTTGCGAGGCTTATGTTTTGAACCGCGCGGAATAATTAATGATCAATTATCTGTGCATTGAATAAGACATCATAATTACCTGAGAACATTGTACATTCATAAACGATCAATTCAAACGATAATTTAAAATCAAGCCGTTTTTTTAAGCAGGAACACGAGGTTGCTCTCTAATAATGAGCGAACGCTGTATCTTTGTCCTGTGTTTTCCCGATGGGGCTGGTGCGGATGGTTGGGCGATGCGAAAAGCGGGTTATGGGGTGTGAAAGGCGGTGGCAAGTTCTGGTTTGGTGGTTATGTTACTATCGTTATATCCTGAAATGTGATAAATTTAGTGCTTGGTTGAGAGCTGGTTTTTTAAACCGGTTGCGAATATTTTGAACCCGTTTTTATTTAAAATACGATGGAGGAACAGGTTATGGCAATTGATGAACAGATAAAAGTTTTTAACTCGCTTAGCGGTCAGCTTGAGGTGTTTGAACCTTTAACTCCCGGTCAGGTTACTATGTATGTCTGCGGGGTTACTGTCTATGATGAATGTCATGTTGGCCATGCCCGTGTTTATATTGTTTTTGATGTGATTCGCCGCTATTTCGAATACTGTGGTTACAGGGTCACGCATATCCAGAATTTTACTGATATTGATGACAAGATAATAGATCGGGCTTCCGAAGAAGAGAAGTCTTTTTCGGATATAGCAACAAAATATACTGAAAAATATTTTGAAGTTATGGATAGGTTGAATATCCGCCGGGCTGATTTTTATCCAACAGTCAGCGGACATATAAATGAAATAATTGAGTTTGTTCGTGATCTGATTGAAAAGGGGTATGCATACCGGGTAGAAGGTGACGTATTTTTTTCAATTGAGAAGTTTGAGGATTATGGAAAACTTTCCGGCCAGGACATTGAAGAGATGCGGGAGGGCAGCCGGGTTGCGGTTGATACGCGCAAGAAATCTCCGCTTGATTTTGCTCTCTGGAAATCATCTCCGGCCGATCAACCGGGCTGGGACAGTCCCTGGGGTCGTGGTCGTCCGGGCTGGCATATTGAATGTTCTGTGATGAGCCAGTGTCATCTTGGTGAGACTCTTGATATTCACGGTGGTGGCCGGGATCTGATCTTTCCACACCATGAAAACGAACTTGCTCAGTCCGAGGCACACAGCGATCATCCGCTGGCTCGTTACTGGCTGCATAATGGATTTGTAACCATTGACCAGGAAAAAATGAGCAAGTCACTCGGTAATTTTTTCACCCTGCGTGAACTTTACGAGAAGTATTCGCCGCAAGTTATCCGCTATTTTATTCTCAGCCGTCATTATCGCAGCCCGATTAATTTTTCCTTTGATCGTCTTGAGGAGGCGGCAGCTGCGCTTGCCGGTCTGCGAAATCTTTATAAACGGTTGAAAATAGCTGAGAGCTGGTCGGGGGGCAGTGAGATCCGGGAGCAAAAAACTCCCGAACTGCAGGATGCCATAGATGAGTTTAAAAAGGCGATGAACAGCGATTTTAATACTGCCGCTGCGCTGGGGGTTCTTCAAAAATGGGCTGGCGAGTGGAATTCATTGTTGTCCGAGCTGGAGAAACAGGATAAACTGCACAGGAAGACACAGCAGGCGATAAGTTTTGCCCGGGGCTGGCTTCAGGAAAGCTGTGAGCAAATTCTTGGTCTGTCTCTTCAGGACGACGATGGCAGTAAAACTTCTGATGTAGAGTCGCGCCTCGTGGAATTACTTTTGCAGATACGCAAGCGTGCCCGGGATGAGGGAAACTATTCTCTCGGTGATCAAATCAGGGATTCTCTGCAGCAACTGGGCATTGAGATCCAGGATACACCAAAAGGTACACGCTGGGAGTGGTTAAGTGAGTGAAATAATAGCAGGGCGCAATCCGGTTCTGGAATCTTTGAAAGTTTCCAGAACCGGTATTGAAAATATTTTTATAAATAGCGGCAGTACCGGTGCTCGCCTGGACGAAATCCGCCGGCTGGCCGGTAAATATAATATACCCTGTCATGATGTGTCTAAAAATGAACTGGCCCGTATGCATCCGGACCATCA
>JBKGYI010000169.1:0-4066 GCA_046546195.1 bacterium
CGCTGCCGGTAATAAAGACTACCCAGATTAGCATGAACAAGAGCATCGTCGGGGTCAATCAATAATATTTTTCTGAAATTATCTATTGCCTCACTGTATTCACCAGCACGATAAGCCCTCCGGGCCTGTTCTTTTAGATCGCTTACCCTTTCGGAAGCAGTTTCCTGTTTTTTCCCTTCTTCTTTTTGACGAAATATCTCATCAAACTCTTCCTCAGGCCCCCCCACCGGGCGGCGGCGGGAATATCTTTCGGGGACACGCGGTTCTTCCGAAGTCACACGCGGTGCACGACCGAAATCCAGCTCATAGCGAACTCCAACCGAAAGGTCGGGACTACCTTCCAGCAGGCCCATACCGACGGAAGGAATAATTCGTGAGTGTGGACTCAAATGAACCGTCGCACCAAGTAAAAGTTCCAGATGATGGTTGGAGTCGACAGCGATGCCATCAGAACCGGTATCACTGGAATCGGTATCACTGGAATCGGTACCACCGCCGGCACTCACACTTTCCAGCGGTGCAGCATGACCTACCAGTTCGACAGAATAAGTCATAAACCGGCCATCACTCCACTGGTAACCCAATCCCACGTTAATATAATCGTCCCAGTTTGTGACTTTGTTACCTGAACCATCATAAAATCCGCCCCCCTGGAAAGTATATCCGAATTCACCGTGAAACATTCCATCGGCCAGTGGAAACTGAATCGGAAAATTCAACTGCAGACCCACCCGATCACTTCCATAGGGTTGAATTTCGTTATCAGGACTGAATTTAACCCGCATTGAGGTTCCAAAATATCTATGCCATTTAACTCGTGATTGCAGGGTAATCCCCTCAAGAGAATTAGCATCGGGATAACCATGCGGATTGGAAGCGGAGTTCAAAGAGTAATCAGCAATAACTCCCAGCTCCAGGTTATTAAGCAGACCGGTCTGCAGGCTAAACGGCCGGAGCCTGGTATTGTTATATTTTAAATCTTCACCATCAATTTCCGCGGCTATGCGCCGGGATTCATGCCGGACATCAAGTCCAAATCGCCACTGCTCCGGTTCGAGCAGGTCAACCGGCTCGATACGCAGTGTCCGTCCCCGGCTCAGGAGTGAAGATGCTGTCGCCGGATTAACTATCAACATCAATATTAAAAACAACAGGAAAGTTTTTATTCCTGTAAGTATCGTCCCTTTTTTAAAGTACATCTCTCTTTACCTCCCGCTTATTTGACCCAACAAAATGTTTGTAAAAAACATGCCATCCCAATCGGTAAACGTGGGTGAATAACAGCTTCCATTTCCCTGTCTCCCCCCTCGATTAACCATTAACCTTATTGCAAATATAAAGAGAAAAGTCTCCTTATATTACTTTTTCGACTTTTAATTGTTTTAGCTAAAGCCACTATTTTTCAAATACCACCGAAAAAGGGCCGCCAGATACCTAACCCGAATTATTCACAACAAAAGCGTTGTGAATATATTCGTCCGCTGGACAGCCGTCAATGACGTTAAAACCAGCCATTGACAGCTGGGTTAACCCAGCACTCAACCAAATTGTGATTCTAACAATGTACACTCTGTATTTTTATTAGAAAGTGTTGTATTGTCCGAAAACAGCTTTTAATCGGTTGAGTGCTGCCCTTTGGGTGAATAAGAATACTTATGACCGAAAAAATTCAGCAAAACTGTTTTTTAACCCCGTTCATAATATTTTTGATAGTCTGCGGGCCGGTCTATATCTTTCAGCACCAACGAGCAATCACTTTTTACCGTTTGGATTTTTTCCGAATACTGGCTGTAGAGACTATTTATACCACAATCATTGCCAAGGTTATAGATCTCTTTTAAAAACCATGTGGGAAACCAGGGCGGATGACCACGCCGGGACTTAAAAACCGGGATCCTTATTTTTTCACGGCCGGAGGTAGAAGAAGGAAGAATCTTTTCCAGCACCGCCCGGGGAAGCGGCGGCTGATCAACGAGAGTCATTAGAGCAGGGTGGTCAAACCCTGTCGTTTTCAAAGCCGTTTTCATCGAACTGGTCTGATCGGCGGCGGGGTTGGGATTCACAACCAGTTCGATATTATCCGCAAATGGTTCAAGACAATATTTTACCCGGGCCGAGTGGAAACCGAGAACGACATAACTTTTCAAAGCACCGGCCTGCCGGGCAACCTCGCACCAGTTACTGATAAAATTTTCACCGGCGGGCGTTTCCAAAAGCTGCTTGGGGGTTCCCATTCGCGACGAGCGGCCCGCTGCAAGAAGGATATGAATCCAATCCATTTTAAAATCCCCTATAGTTTAATTGCCTGAAATGAAATAATCCTCTACAATAATGTTACAGTATTTATAAAAATTATCCATATTTCACTTAAAAAAGGAGTAAATTTTTGGACTTTTTTGCTGAAAATATAAAAGATTTACCTTCTTTAACCTATATGGCCGCCGTCGGACGGTGTAGTGATAATATTGGAGATGAAGTAATAACACGGGTACAGCGGATCAGAAAAACCAGCCCGCATAAAAAACACCTGGCCCTTGATATGCGCGGTGTCACAGAAGTTGAGGCCTCTCATTTTGAAGAGTTTCAAAAAATAGAGGACACTTTGCGCCAGTTTGGCTGGAAATTTTATATCTGCAACATTCCCCGCAGTTTAAAAAATATTTTTAATTCCGGTAAATTTCAAAAACAACTCAATATATACCAGAATAAATCAAACCTTGTCGCCAATCTCAAATCAAATAAATCAGAATCCGCCAGGAAAGACCAACCGGAACCGATTACCGTTGTCTTCAGAACCTCGGAAGGGATTCGGCTTTTCGAGGCACTGGCAATCGATTATTATGAAAACGGCCAGCTGGAAACCATAACAAAAGATAAGAACGCAGCCATGTTCGAGGCCAAAAACAGGAAAGAAGCAACACTTTACTTTGATTCACCAAAACTGCAGATATTACCGCAAACAGTTCAAATTACAAAATGTGATAAAATAAAACACCCCACCTACAACTATCGTCTTCAGGTCGATATGACATCAACGGGCGAAGATAACAAAAAAACTCTTAAAAGCTATTTCGGCTGATTACGAACATTAACTGTAACGTTTCAAAATGAGTCCGGTTAATCTGTCAAATCGAGGGCAGGAGAATATAAGTATGGAAATGTGGTTTTTTTTCTTTAATCTGCGTTCAACAGCGTTCATCTGCGTGCTAATTTTCATTTTTTATTTTTATCAATCGTCGCCGGGCGGCAATAATCGACAAAACAGTCTGCAGCTGACCGGCATTCAACGAGTCTATCGCTATCGATTCACTCTTCCGATGGCGATTACTCCCCCGGGCCAGACCGAGGGTAATAGTAGGTATACCGCTGTCCAGAAAAATGCAACCATCCGATGAAGCCGGACCCAGCCTGCTGTCAATAGCCAGCTGTTTATGTAATTCGGAGACTGTTTCCACAAGCCAGTGATCCGGTTCAATCCCGCTGACCGGACGCCGGGAAACCTCCCTGATTCGCAGTTTCACAGTAGTTTCGTTATCAATTTCTTTTACGATAGCAAAAACTTTTTCGCAAAGTTCGTTCAAAGTCTCCGTAGCATCGGATCTTATTTCCAGATCCAGCTCACATCCATAGGGCACCGTATTAAAAGCCCGTCCACCCTTAATCCGCCCGGGATTAATAATTCCAAAATCTTTTTCTCCCGCCACACTTTTTTTCACGTCTTTAAGTTTTGAAATAATATCGCTCATAACTTCTATCGGGTTTTCGCCGGTTCGGTCACGCCAGACATGTCCACCCTTACTCTGTGCTTCAATATGCAGCCGCAAAGTTCCAAGTGACCAGTGATCGATTCTGCCCAGGCCATGGCCTTCCAGGCAAACAACAAAACCAAGCGGGTCGCGGCAATTTTTTACAAAATAGCGACTGCCCCTTAAGTTTCCCTGCCCCTCCGTGGATGTGGTAGCAACCAGAATCAGATTGCCCGGCTGTTCCTCCGGAAGCAACCGGCACAAGGATAACAGGGTAGCCAGACCCAGACTGTCGTCACCCACCCCCGGTCCTCTCAAGT